>JAICKD010000503.1 GCA_025928125.1 Ktedonobacterales bacterium | reverse complement strand
GGCAAGTTCCTTGACGGTTTTCCAGACTTCCAGCCGCCCCTCCGGGTCCAGTCCCGTCGTCGGCTCATCAAGGAAGATCACGGCGGGCGTGCCGACAAGGCTCATCGCGAGGTCGAGCCGACGAGTCATCCCGCCGGAATACAAGGCTGCCCGACGGTTCGCCGCGTCACTAAGCCCGAAGCGGGCAAGCAATACATCGGCGGCCTTGCGCGCGTCGGCGACTCCCCGCAGCTTGGCAATCAGCACGAGATTTTCACGCCCGGTGAGCATGCCGTCTACGGCGGCGAATTGCCCAGTCAGGCTGATGCGTTCGCGGACCTTGTCGGGCTGACGCTCCACGTCGAAGCCGCAGACGCTCGCGCTCCCGCCGTCGGGCTTCAACAACGTTGAGAGAATGTTGATGGTGGTCGTCTTGCCCGCGCCATTCGAGCCGAGCAGGGCGAAAATCTCGCCGCGCCGCACCTCAAAATCAACGCCTTGCAGGACGTGCGTGTCTTTGAAAGACTTCCGCAAAGCTGTTACTTGAATCGCACCCTCTGTCATCTACGCGCCGTTCCCTTTTCCGAGTTTGTTCATAATGTCGCGGTTCAGACTCTCGCGCTGGTTTCCCGTCCACGTCTTGGCGTTCCGCAGCAGCTCGTCGCAAAACGCGGCAACGTCCTCTCCCGTGATGTCCAGCACGCGCTTGCCCTCCGCCGCGCCTGTTTCGAACAGGTCGAGCAAATCGGCGAGTATTGGCATCATATCCATGCCTGATCCCCCGGAGTGACCCCACATATAGTGCTGGATTTTGTGGTACACGTAGGCGTAGTCTTCCGGCAGGGCTTTCGCCCGTTCCTGCTTTTGATTGAACTCGCGCTTCTCACGCGCGATACGTTTGAAATTCAAATACTCATTAAAAAACTCGACGAGTCCGCTCATACCTGCGCCTCCTTCTCGTTCTTTAGTTCGTTGATCTTGGACGCGACGAACTCCCATTTTGCCCAGAACTGGTGTAATTCCGCGCGCCCCGCGTCGTTGAGCGCAAAGAACTTTCTCGGTGGACCCATATCGGACGGCTTTTTCTCGACGTCCACGAGCTGGTTTTTTTCAAGCCGAACCAAAATGGTGTACACCGTACCGTCCACTACGTCCGTGAATCCGAGGGCATGCAGGCGCCGTGTGATGTCGTAGCCGTAGGTTTGCTTACGGCTGAGAATCTCAAGGATGCAGCCCTCTAACACACCTTTCAGCAGTTCCGTGAGGTCGTCCAGGATCATCTCTCCTTGCTACTATGTGTTGCCGATATCCAGTGATACCGACTACTGGTATACAGTAGCACCGAGTAGCGCATGCGTCAAGAGGGAAAACAAACACGCCGGAGGAACTCCTGGTGCGCTGCTTCCATGTCGCGCGGTGGATTGTCGCTCGGCAAGCATTTGGGGTGGGGTGAATGCCAGGGGCCATGGGCGGGGTTCCTCACGCGGAGCGGCAGTTGGGCGCATCTACGAGATAGTCACGCAGCCTATTGACGAATGTGCTGTGTTCAGACATAATTTCCGCATGAATGACGATATTGACGCCAAAATCCTGACGATGCTTCAAGACGACGCGCGCGTCTCCAATGCCGAGATCGCGCGGCGGCTCAGCATGGCTCCCTCTGCTGTGCTGGAGCGCGTGCGCAAACTGGAGGCGCGCGGCGCGATTCTGGGCTATGAGACGCGCGTGAATCCGCGTGCGGTCAACGCGGGCTTCCTCGCCTTCATCTTCGTGCGCACCGAGAGTATCTGTGGCGACAACGCGGTAGGCTCGGCGCTCGCGGCGATTCCCGAGACGCAGGAGGTCCACAATGTCGCGGGTGAGGATTGCTATCTGGTGAAGGCGCGCGTGGCCAATCCGGAGGCCCTGGGGCGGCTGCTGCGCGAGCGCATCGGTGTGATTCCATCCGTCCGCTCGACACGTTCGACGATTGTGCTGGAGACGCTGAAAGAGACCAGTCGGCTGCCACTTGCCGAGTCCGCCGCCGAGCCGGTCAACGATGGGGAGGGTGAGGCGCGGTATGTCAGGCATTAGCGCACGGCCGGAAGTGGCCAAGACCGCCAGGAATGCCACACTGGGCATCGCCATCGCGCTGGGACTGGTCTATCTCATCTGGGGTTCGACCTATCTGAGCATCCGCTTCGCCGACGAGACGTTGCCGCCATTGCTGATGGGCGGCATCCGCTTCCTCATCGCGGGTGGGCTCCTCTTTCTGTGGTGTCGCATGCGTGGCATCGCCATTCCGGGCTGGCGCCAGTGGAAATCGGCGGGCATCGTGGGTCTGTGCCTGCTGGCTGGTGGCAACGGTACGGTGATCGTCGTCGAGCAGCAAGTACCATCAGGGATCGCGGCGCTGCTGGTGGCGCTGGTGCCGCTGTGGACGGTCGTGCTGCTCTGGCTGCGACGTAGCGGAACGCACCCAACGCTGCGCACGCTGGCAGGCGTCGCGCTGGGGCTGGTGGGCGTGGGCGTACTCGCGCTGCATGGTGGCGGCGTGGGCGGGCAGGGCATCAACCCGATGGCGTTCCTGCTGATCCTCTCGTCGGGAGTGTGGGCCTGGGGATCGCTCTATGCGCAACGGGCGGAGTTGCCAACCTCGCCGCTGATGTCAACCGCTGTCGAGATGCTAGTCGGCGGCGCGGCGCTCATGCTGCTGGCGATTGTGACCGGCGAGCCGGGTCAGCTGGCCGAGCACGCCGTCTCGCTCAAGTCGCTGATCGCGCTGGGCTACCTGATCGTCTTCGGCTCGATTGTGGCCTACACGTGCTATACCTGGCTGCTGAAACATGCGCCGCCCGCGCTCGTCTCGACCTACGCCTATGTGAATCCGCTGGTGGCCGTGCTGCTCGGCTGGAAGTTCGCGGGCGAGGTAGTGACGATCTGGACGTTGATCTCATCGGCCGTCATCGTCTGCTCGGTCGCGCTGATTACCTTTCCTCGGCGACGCAGCGTGGCTGCGGCTCCTGCGCTTCCCGCGAATGAGTCGCAGGGGACCAGTAGCGGTCCAATGGCGGCGGTGAGCGGCCCACGCGCGCAGTAAGGACACGGCGCTTGCCAGATGCCGTTGGATGTGCGGTACACTACTGATGGCGCCAGCGAGTGCGCTGGCCACAGGATGCCCGCATTCGCTGGCGCCATTGGTTGCGTGAATGGTACAGCCGAGGAGGCTCACCGAGCATGAAGGTCGCGTACATATTCAGCACGGGCGGTCGCAACGTCCCCTACAAGCTGGGCAGGATGATCTTGCCGCAACTCGAAGAGCATCGCCACGGCGCCGAGGTTGTGGGGATGTTTTTCTTTGACGACAACACCTATGCGCTGCGCAAGGGCGACCCGCTGGGCGAGCGACTGGCGAAAGTGGCGAAGGAGCAGGGCATCTTGCTAATGCTGTGCGATCAGTGCGCCACCGAGCGCGGCCTGGCGCGGCAGACCGACGACGGCTCGTATGTCGCCCAGGATGTCGTGGAGGG
>JAICKD010000153.1 GCA_025928125.1 Ktedonobacterales bacterium | reverse complement strand
TCTTTATCAACAGGGTAGAATAGCTGCATTAAAGATGCTATACTTGCTCATCAGTCGGCAAGTGGCTACGTCAGACGCACTGACCGATATCTCTCTGGGTACAGTCTGAAACGTTAGTGTGTCATTGCTAGAGTGTATGGAGCGCTGCCCCAATGTGGGCCAGCATGAGAAGAGGATTATTGAGTTCGGCTATGGCAACAAAATATCGTATCATTTCTATTCAGCAGGTTTCTTCCTACAGGCAACGACTTACAGCACGCGGTATCCGGTCTTCCATTGGGTTTCATGCGACCTCTCGAAGCAACATAGCCTCTATTCTGGAGAACGGATTTGCGCCAAGTCGCAATGGTTACGACTGGCTTGGTGACGGCGCGTATCTCTGGGAAGACGATCTAGATCGTACGACGGATTGGGCAAAGAAACGCTTCCCTTCGAAGTATGCGGTTGTAGGGGTATTGCTGCGTCTTCAGGGCTGTATGGATCTTCAGACTCAACGCGGTTTCTGGCTAAAGACGCTTCAGGCTGAATACGCCGAGATTCGGAACGTACACAGGCGAAAAAGGATCAAATTGCCCGGGCAGACTCACGGAGCGAATATGCTCGATTGCCTGGTTTTCAATAGCGCAATTAGACGTATGGCCGTGGAGCGGGGCATTCTTGTGCGATCAGTGCGCGAGATGTTCATTGAAGGCAAACCAGCATGGTGGCGATCCGCGATCCGCACACAATCGCATATTCAAGTTGCCGTTCGCGATGATAGTATTATTGAGGGAGTCTGGGTTCTTCAGACACCAGAAGAATTCGCGGACGCCGATCGCATACTATATGGGGGCGGATGATAAAGATCACCTCAGACGGCAGGCGCATCGCCCTAATTCCCTGCGGCGCCTGATTGTTGGAGCACCTTCCTCAAGACCGCACGCGCCTCCACGAGTTGGCGTTCTCTTTCGCGCTCCATCCACTGACTTATCCGCGAGTCAGGCGGGCCGAAGCCAGGGGGCGTCTTCGCGGGAAGATTCTTCTGAAGGTCTCGATCAAGTTTTTGCAGCGTTGCCGCTACGTCTTTGATTGCCGCAAGCCCCTCGAACAGGGAGCCACCCCACTGAACCGAAGGCGCAGGCTCGTCGTGAGCAACATATGCCGCAAAACGGACACGGGCCTCTTCGAGCAGCCTAAAGGCTTCCTGGCTCTCACGAGACGCCGATAGAAACAGCACGACCTGCGGCGCAGACAACAGATCCGCGGCGTACTTGCTCATCGGAGGTTCTCCATTGGCGCCAGAAGCATCAAGATCATTGGGATCAGAAGCGCCTGTGGTCGTTGCACGAGAGCGGGGCGCATCTTCGTACGCGGAGCCACCATCCTCTGTCGGACCCATAAACCCGGAAGAATAGTCGGGGTAGGTATGTACCATTGCGTTGGCGGCAGCGTGTATAGCGCCATCCGATGGTTGAGAGGCGACATGAACTCGGTTTCTTCTCGCCATGGTATATCTCCTTCACTGCTCATCTTGACACAGGGGCGAGATGGTTCTAGTGCAGAGAACGCCAGTAGTACCAAACTACTATGGAATAGCCGGTATTCATACGCTCTATTCCGCCCGCACTCTATAAGACGGCAGGGCATTCGTGTGGACAAAGCGTGTCCCTAGTGTCGCACATAGTGTCAATGGCCCCAACCACCCCAGGAACGACTCAGGCAAGGCAAGTAATCCAGCGGATGCCTTGAACGTTCCTTCACGGCCGGGCGGAGCCGCAGGAGGAGAAGCGAGCACAAACATCTTGACACATTAGCACAAATGTACTGGCATTGCAAACCATACATCGCGTCACAGGGCCGGTGCTATATCTATTCGCATGTTGCCTGCCACGGTCACATTGAAGCATGAGGGTTATAATTGCGCTCAGTCGCTGGCAAGCGCATGGCGAAGTATGCGAGATTGCGGGGCCGAAAGCGCGACAAAATAGCGTTCGCGCTCGCGGGCGAGCCACAGCCGCCGCTCGCGTTCCCAGCGCATCAGCTGGAGATTTTGTAGCCGCTGACGCCAGTGCGGGCCGATGACTAGCAGAACGGCAAGCGCGGGAACCACGAAGGCGGTCAGCAAGCCGAGACCCATGAATGCGAGCGCGAGGGTGAATCCCGTGCCAGAGGGATGGTAGAGAACCAGACCGATACCGAAGAGCGACGCCCCAGCCAGCGCGCAGACTGGCACGAAAACGCCGCGCCGCCGCTCCGCGGTTCGCACCTGGGCCGCGATATCCGCAGGTACGGGTGGCCGTGGCGGCGAGGCCGAGCGCGGATGCGGCTCAGGATACGTCGGAGAAAGGTCGGGCCAGTCCAACTCTGCCCAGGATATACTGACCGCCTCCCTCCACGCATCCGCTATTCGCGCGTCGGTCTCAGGGCGATGGCTGTCTTCTCCCGCCGCGTCAGCCGGCATTGAACGTGGTGGCGAGGATCGCGGCAAAGACGACTAGCGCCGCGCAGGCGAAGAACAACACGATGGCCGCCGGGAGCAGCACGACGGCGACCGACTTTCCAGTCGATAACCGCTGACTGGCGGCGATGGCAAAGACCGCCAGGATGATCTCGTAGATCCCCAGCGCGATGGACGCAATGCCACCCAGGACGGGCAGAAGCCCCAGCAGCGCGGTGACAGCCTGGATGGGTACATAAAACAGCGCCATCGCATAGGACTGCTGCAGGAACGTGCCTGTGCCGCCGAAAATCTTTGCCACCACAAACAGGATGGCGACGCCGATGAAGAAGCCCAGCGGCACCCAGATGATGGTGAACCAGCTCACTCCCGTGGGGATATGCACAGTCGTCGTCGTTCCATCGGCCTGAGGAATCGAGATGTTCTGGATGGTATACAGCGCGGCGATGGCTCCGGTGATCGCCGAGAGGATGCCCAGCCCGATCAGGCTGATCCAGATATCGCTCCAGTTCGCTGTGGGCAGCTCCTGTCTGAAGGACGCGACACCCGGCTTCGTGGTGACGTTGATCCACTTTTGCCAGATATGGCTCATCCCGGCGGGTATCGGCTGGCCCATCGGCGCCGCATAGGTAGCCCCATACGCGCCTGCGCCTCCCGCCGGGCCGCCGTATATGCCACCAGGAGGCGGAGGGTATGCGCCAGCGGGTCCATTTTGATCGCCATATCTCCCGCCGTATGGGTCGTTGGGAGGCCTGTACGCGCCGGGATTGGTCGGCTCCTGTGGGTTGCCGGTATAGCCAGCGCCTGGCGTATCCGGCGGTGGGTTCGGTGGGTTCGCTGGAGTTGGTGGTTGTTCACGCGGGTCACGCGGAACCTGATTGGGATCGTTTGTCATCGTCGTACCGCCTTTGCCTTGCAGACGCGCGGAGAAGACGCACGCTGGTCAACTGCCGGGCGCATCCTCGACAACCCGTATGAGTGGGCAATTTGGGCGCGCCATGCCTTGTGCCTTCATCCTTGGCTTGATCTACGGGGTGCTGGACTACGATGTGTTTGTCTGCGAAGGGGGGAGATCGTCTGCTCGCCGCTTCGCCATGGGACGTTTCCCAGAACTATCCGATAAACAGGCGCGTTCTGTGCGCTCTGCCGTCCTACGCGAGTGTCAGGAAGGTACCGCTGCCATACGGTATTATCGCCGCGTCATTACGCTATCGCGCCATCACCAGGCGCATGTCGGACATTGTATCACGGAGTATCCAGGCCTGCTGACGATGGCGCTGATTCGCGTGGACGCCGGACGTAGATGAACCAGGTTTTTGCGGAGCGCGGGTGAATTGAGCAACCAACAATTGAAACACCTGCCATATGCGCCGTTGCGTTTATTTCGATTATGTGATACATAGTTAAGAAATGGCTTTATTGGAGGAGAACAAGATGTCAACAACAATAAATCAGCAACCGGTTGCGGCAAACGTGAGCGAGCGCCGATCTCTGGATCGTCTCAATGCCATGCTTGAGGACGAGTCCAATCCGCACGCGCTCAAACTCATCGGGTCCGACGGTGAGGAAGTTGTTTTGCCGACTTCGGTAGTTACCGCATTACGTCAGCTTATAAGCTATCTGGTTCGCGATAAGGCAGTTACCGTTGTGCCTGTTGATAAAACGTTAACAACACAGGAAGCCGCGGATATTCTCAATGTCTCGCGTCCGTATCTCGTCAAGCTGCTTGAATCGGGCGCTCTTCCTTTTACCAAAGTTGGCTCACATCGTCGCGTCCAGTTCGAGGATATCATGGCCTATAAGCAGCGGCGCGACGCGGAGCGCACCCAGGCGCTTGATCGGCTAGCGGCGCTCAATCAGGAGATGGGGTTATATGAGCCTTGAACGGCAAGCCGCTGCGACGAGCTCGCGCGCATTGTTCCCGAATTTGTCGCTCGGTATCGTGCCTGAGAGAACCAGCGTCTACCGCCGGTAGTCCACGGCGAGGTGGCGGTCGCGGATGAAGCGCTCGACGGTGCGCCCCTCAGGCACCGTGACCAGCCGGGTATCCGTCTCGCGGCGCAGCACGAAGTTGAACGCGGTCGTCGAGTCATCGGGTACCGACCACAGGGGGCGGGCAAAGATGGGCTGGACGATCTCCCAGCCATCGGCCAGCGCCGTGCGTAGCTCGGTGAACCGCTGGCGGACGCCGCTCCCTGGTCGGATTGTCTTCTCAGGCACTGTCGCGACGGCATGTGTCACAGGCAGGCGCAGGACCGGCGTGGTGATCGCGCAGGCGGAGACGCCCGAGCGCGCGGAAGGCGTGATAGCGGACGAACTGGCGCGCGCCGCACGACGGCTACGCGCTTCGGCGAGGTCGATGACCGGCGCAAGCTCGCGGACGCGCGCGGTAGATGTTCTCCTGGCCATTGTTCCAGCCTCCAGTTCTGCTTAGTTCCCCGCCTCGATCTGTGTCTCGATCTTTTCGGCCACCCGCAGCTTCGCGCTCCGGGCGCGCGGATTCGCCGCCGTCTCGGTCTCGCTCGCCGTCAATGGGTGGCGCGTCACGATACGCAGCTGTGGCGCCCGCCCGCAGACGCACTCTGGCAGTTCCGGCGGACAGACACAACCGCGCTCCTCCTGCTGGAAGAACCGCTTGACGATGCGGTCTTCGAGCGAGTGAAAGCTGATAACCGCCAGCCGCCCACCGGGCCGCAACAGGTCAACCGCTGCCGGGAGCGCCGCCTCCAGGCTGGCTAGCTCGTCGTTGACGGCGATGCGCAACGCCTGGAAGGTCCGCGTCGCCGGATGAATCCCGCCGGGCCGCCCATGGACGACGCCCGCCACCAGCCGCGCCAGCTCGCTCGTGCGCGTGATCGGCTGCCGTTCGCGCGCCTCACCAATGCGTCGCGCGATGGCACGTGACCGTCGCTCTTCGCCGTAGCGCCAGAGCAGATCGGCCATCTCGGCCTCCGGCAGCGTGTTCACCAGATCAGCCGCCGAGGCGCCGCGCGTCGTATCGAAGCGCATATCGAGCGGCGCGTCATGGGAGAAGCTGAAGCCGCGTTCGCGGTCGGCAAGCTGATCGGACGAGAGGCCAAGGTCGAGCAGGATACCGTCAACCGGGGCAAAATTCGCCGCAGAAGCCAGCTCGCCCATTCGCGCAAAGTTGCCGTGAACGAGTACGAGCCGTCCGGCGGCAATGGCCTCGGGGAGCAGCACACGCGCGCGTTCCAGCGCCAGCGGATCGGCGTCTATCGCCAGCACCCGGCCATCGGGCGCAGAGGCGTCGAGCAGCAGACTGGTATGCCCCGCGCCGCCGAGCGTGCCGTCGAGATAGCAGCCACCATCATGCGGCTGGAGCGCGGACAGCGCCTCGTTCGGCATCACCGGCAAATGCACCGTTGACGCCGTCACTGGCGCTCTTCCGCGCTCGTCTGCTGCCATCGCTGGCCGTGCTCGTGTCGTCGTGGTCGTGCTCCCTGTTCTTACCGTTTGCTAGAAGGGCAGTTGCAGAATCGTCAGGTCTTCCTGCTCCATCTCGTCGTTGTAGCGGTCCCATTCGGTGGGACTCCAGATTTCGAAATGGTCGTGTACCCCAACTACCACCGCCTCGCCGTTCAACCCGGCGTACTGGCGGAACTTCGCGGGGATGATGATGCGCCCCTGCCCGTCCATCTCGCACGCGTCGGATGTGCTGAAGAAGCGGTGCATCAGCATCCGGCGTATCTTCGGGTTGGGATTGGAGGCTGCCAGCTCGCTGCCCTTCTGCTCCCAGGCGTCCAGTTGATAGACGTAGAGGCACTGCTCCACCCCGCGTGACAACGCGACCCCGCCCTCGATCTGCGGACGGAAGCGCGCCGGGACGGCCAGTCGCCCTTTGGCGTCAATCTTGTACTGAAACTCGCCTAGAAACACCACGACCTCCGCTGGCGGGTGGCAAATGGTGGGAATGCCCTTCACACTTCCACACATTTCCCCACTTTGCCCCACGCACTCAGTATAGTCTCCCACCAGCCCACCTCCTACCCCTTTATCCACGACTTTATCCCCCAGTTCCCCACAAACCGTGGATAAACCGTGGACAAGCTGTGGGGGATATTGGGTAACCTGGGGGTATTTGGGGAGATGGGGCGATGTGCCAGCAATCGAGTGGAGTGTTGCAGATGGTATACTGGCGGAGAGGGCGGACCCTCTCCCCCTACCCCCTCCCCTAAAAGGGAGGGGCCGCGCGGCGTGGTTTCAGGCGGACGGGAACGCTTATCTAGAGGTGGCGCGCGCCGTAGGGCTTCAGCCTACTGCTAATCCCGCTCGTTCGGTTCCCGCATAGATGGTGAGCGGGAGCGCCGCTGCCGGGATTAGCCGCGGCATTCATGCCGCGAAGGTGGCTCCACTATAACCTTGACCATATAGCAATGTCTTCCACATATCCGCCCGCACAGGGAGAACTGCCCGTGATTGAGCCGCGTGATACGCCGTCGGGGGACGCCGCCAGTGTGGAGCGGCGGGCGTTCGCGTGGCGCGCGCTGCTGGCGTGGTACGCCGCCGATGGGCGGGCGGCGCTGCCCTGGCGCCACACCCGCGACCCCTACGCCGTCCTCGTCTCCGAGGTGATGCTCCAGCAGACCCAGGTGGAGCGCGTGCTGCCCAAGTACCGCGCCTTCCTCGAACAGTTCCCCACGCTGGCCGATCTGGCCGCCGCGCCGGTCGCCGAGGTCATTCGCGCCTGGGCAGGCCTGGGCTATAATATGCGCGCCGTCCGGCTGCACGAGATCGCGCGCCAGGCCGTCGAACGCTACGGTGGAAACCTGCCTGGCAGCCTGGACGAACTGCTCCAGCTCAAGGGCATTGGCCG
>JAICKD010000248.1 GCA_025928125.1 Ktedonobacterales bacterium | reverse complement strand
GTACTATCACGCAGGTAACTGCGAGCGTTGCGCCCCAACGCTGGTAACAGCGAGAGGCAGAGGCCGCAAAGCCGGGGGTATAGTGGGTGCCTCTGGGCGCATAGACGGGCCGCGCTGTCCTGCCCCACTCTGGCAGTCAACCGGCCACCGGATACGAACCCGGTAGGGAAGCGTGGGATGTGACGCTCCCTGATGGCGGCACGGCACTTCCCTCCGTAGCTGCAAGCCCCTCGCTTTAGCGATGGGGTAGTTGACAGATACCCTCCCCTATGACACTATGGGCCGCGTTCAGGGCGGCGCACGTACGGGTCACCCAGCACGATCCACGCTCGTCTCTCTCAAGCCAGCCCGCATTCTACCATATGGGCGAGTCATGGGCGAGCCGCAGCGGTGGCCGTTCAGGGCTTGGGAGCAAATGCGCCGTCATCGATGTCCATCGCACTGGCTGACGAGGCGCCAGCCCCTCGCGTAGGTCAACGATCCAATCGGATGTAGTATGAGACGCCTATATACACGGAGGTTCCTATCAGCCCGGCTCCCAGGTCGCCGATGCTATCCCACGCCCCGCGCACATTGCGCGTGCCAAAGAAGACGTCGGTGAAGATTTCTTGCGCCTCCAGCAGCCCGTGGATACCGTTGGCGACGCCATAGGCGGCCAGCGGCTGCATCTTGAACGCATTCAGCAGCACCGCGCCCAGCGCGCCCGAGCCGTGGGCATGGGGAATGAGGTCGAAGTGCTTGTAGCGGTCGTAGAGATCGAAGTAGTTGCCCGCCATATCGAGCCAGAAGATCGAGAGGTAGAGATTATCTGACGCGACGGGATAGCGACGCCAACGTGGACGCTTGCCCAGTCTCCGCCCTGGGCGGCGCTGCCAGAGGTAGAGCAGCGGGAAGGTGAGGCTGAGGCTGCCGACGATCAGCAGATTGCGAATCGGAATCGCCTTGCCCTCATAGCGTGGGTCGTGCGGATGGCGCAGGGTATCCACGAGAAACGCGACGATGCTGGCCCGCAGGAACGCATTGAGCGCGAATCCCGCCACACGACGCTTCATAAATCCACCTCCCGCTCATAGCTCGCGGGCGAAGACCAGCATGACCTCATCGTCGCCCTCGTAGCCCGCGCCCGCCATCGCGTCGCGCAGAATCAGCAGGTCGGGCAGCCACAGCTCGACCCGCGCGTACGCTGTGGCGGCGGCCTCGGCGCGCAGCGAGAGCGCCAGCCGCCCAATGGCGTCGGCCAGGCCGTCCATGTAGCGCACGGCGAGGGTTGGCGTGCTATCCCACTCCGGCGCAGTCGGCACGGCAATCGCCAGCGCTTGAATCGCGCCCCATTCCTCGATCAGCCGCACCTGCCCCGCCGCCAGATAGCCGCGCAGCAGCGGCTCGGTCAGCGCGCGCGCCTGCCAGTCAGCATATTCCAGGCCGCCGGTCAGCGGCGCGAGATTCGACTGCACCAGCCATTCCCAGATCCGCTCGAAGTCATCCGGGCCGGGGCGCGTGGGCGTGGCAATTTCGACACCATCATCTTGAGCGAGCGCTGGCCCGCGAAATCGTACCATCTCCGCCACGCGGACGAAGCCGAAGCGGGCCATCATCCCCTGCGAGGCAACGTTGTCGGACGAGGTGATAAGCCTGGCGACGGTGGCCCCATGCTCGCGGGCGGCGACGAGCGCGCGCGAGGTCATGATGCGCCCGAAGCCCTCGCGCCGGTAGGCCGGATCGACGCGAATACCCTCCAGCCACGCCTCGTCGTCCGAGATCATGTACATATGGTTGATGGCGACCGGCTGGCCGTCGAGCAGCCCCACCAGCAGCACGCCTTTGTCGACTTCCTTGAGCCAGTCATCCCAGACGTATTCGATGTAGTCGCCATCGCTCCAGGTGTGCGCGCAGAACGCCAGCACGGCGTCGCGGTCCTCCGGGCGCGCGGGCCGCACCTCCAGCGTTGCCCCGCGCTGGGCATCTGGCTGCCCCGGCTTTTCTGGCTGCTCTTGCTCGTCCGCCATCGTCGCCACCTCCTGTTCGTCTCCATCAAAGCATACTCAATGGGGAGCAGGAGATGCGAGAGTGGATGTCAGGCGGTATGGACGAAGCCCAGCAGCGGGATGTTCATTCACCCAGGAAGCTGGCCCGTCTCATAGCCGAGGAGTTGGTCGGGAGTCGCATTGTCACACCAGACTGGCCCACTGGCCGGAACAACGCTGACGCCGCATTGGGTCACGCCGATGGGACGCCAGGTTGTCGCGCCTAGCGGCAGGAGGTAGACGATGGTTGATGTTGGGCCGGACGGCGGGAGGGGTGTTGTCTGGTTGGGAAGGCACTGCGCGATCATGGTGCCATCGGACTCGACGCCGGATGGTCCGCACTGCTGCGTCTGCGTCGTGACACCCTGGCCGCACTTGCCTGGGACTGGGCAGGGCTGGGCGTAGCTCAGAATGCTGATGTGACTCCAGTGTGTGCCATAGTCAGTGGAGCATTCAAGGTCGCTTTTCGCGCTCATGTCGGCGCTGCACAGCAGGAACGTGGAGCGTTGGGGCAGCCAGGTGGACATCCCCGTTTGTCCGTTGGGTTGGGAAAGCTGCGTCCAGTGGGCGCCAAGGTCGCCAGAGCGCCAGAGCGTGTTATTGTAGCCTGAACCGATGAGCGTGGAGCTATCAGGAGAGATGGCAAAGTGGAAGAATGTCGTGGGAAGGCCGTGCGGCGACATCGCGCGCCAGGTCTGGAAGCCGTCGGCGCTGAGGGCGAGGTACTGTGTCTCTGTTTGCTGGGTGGCTGGCGACTTGTCCACGATAGCGATGACGCCGCCCCGAACCGTCGCGAACTCGCCGTTCTGGACGAAGCCTGCTATTGGCGTCCAGTGGGTGGCGCCATCCGCTGAGAAGAGGCTGGCGCTGGCCAGCGTCCCACACTCACCGCAGCCCCAGCCAATCGTCGCCAGCAGCGCGCTTGTCCCGATCTGGTCGGTGTTCAGGCTGCAAGAGGCGCCCGCCAACGGCGCGGTATAGCTGAAGCGTCCAGTCTGACGCCACGATTGGCCCGCGTCGGTGGTCTTCCAGATGACATAGTTGTTCGCGCTGGTGGACTGACACATCCAGGCGTCATACCCATTCACCGGCGAGATGGCGAGATTCTCACCATCGGCGGTGAAGCCAGTGGGCAGCCTTACCGGCGTCCAGGACAGTGGCGCCAGGACCGTCGCCGTCGCCGTTGCCGTCACCGTCGCGTGTGGCGCCGCGCCGCACCCGCTGAGGGCGAAAACCATCAGCGCCATACCCAGCCACATACTCCGATAGAGAGAGTCGCGCATCGCCTGTCTCCTTGCCGTTATCGCCGCCCGTTCGCTTCACGATGAGCATACATCGTGCGACTCGACGGTGACGATGCCGTGCTTATGCACCGCAGCCGTCTTCTATCCCGCCTGGGGCTGAACAGTTACCCGCATTCCTGGTATGTGATCAAGAATAGTACCTGCCGGGTAGCCAGTAAAATGCCGTGCATGTCTCGACACTATTGACGAGTTTCGTACTCGAACTGTGCTGACTTGCAGCAAGCGGCGGCATCAAGAGCCATGTGCCTTGCGCAACCCGGCGCGCGTGTGCTACTATTGAGAACGTTCTCAATGAGAATATTCTCAATAACTGGAAGGCAGTATCTATGAGCAGTCCGCTGGAGGACGCGGGCTACCGGCTGACAGAGCCGCGTCGTCGCGTGCTGGATGCGTTGCGCGAGGCGTCGGGACCACTGACAGCGCAGGATGTGGCCGAGCGGGCGAGCGCGAGTGTCGCCTCCACCTATCGCGTGCTGGCGCTGCTGGTGGAGCTTGGCCTGGTGAGCGAGACGCCCGACGACGGGGCGGCGCTGCCGGGCTGCGAGACGCGCGGACGCCACTACGCGCTCTGCACCGCGCAGGAGCATCACCACCACTTCTTCTGCCGGTCGTGCCACGCGACGCTGGAAGTCTCATGCGAGGCGGTAGAGGTGGCGCTGGCGGAGCTGGCGCAGGCGACGGGATTGCGACTGGAACAACACGATATCATGCTGCGGGGGCAGTGTCCGGCGTGCGCGCTGGCGACTGGCATGGGCGGAAGTGGGGGAGTAATCGCATGATCGCGGCGCTGGTATCGCTCAGCACATTTTTCTCGACACTCTTCGGCGGCCTCTTCGCGCTGCGCCATAGCAAGCGGCTGCACCTCATCATGGGGTTCACGGCGGGCGTGCTGGTGGGGCTGGTCGCCTTTGATCTGCTTCCCGAAATCTTCGCGCAGGTCCACGAGCAAAACATCAATAGCGTTCTTCCGATGCTGGCGCTGGTGGGCGGCTTTCTCCTGTTCCACATCGCCGAAAAGAGCATGCTCATCCACCGTGGCGATACGGAGGAGTATACCGATCACAAGCACCCCACCGTTGGGCTACTCTCGGCGCTGGCGCTCTCAGGCCACAGCTTCCTTGACGGCGTTGGCATCGGCCTGGGCTTTCAGGTCAACGCGGCGGTGGGCGTCGTCGTCGCCATCGCGGTCGTCGCCCATGACTTCTCCGATGGGCTGAATACCGTCACGCTGATGCTAGTCAACCGCAATACCCGTCGCCGCGCCTTCACGCTCTTGCTGGTGGACGCCGCCGCACCAGTCCTTGGCGCGCTCTCGACGCTGCTCTTTACGATTCCCGCGGCCTGGCTGCCAATCTATCTAGGCTTCTTCGCGGGCTTCCTGCTCTACATCGGCGCCAGTGACATCCTGCCCGAGGCGCATAGCGAGCGCAGCACGCCAACCACGCTGCTGCTGACGGTCTTGGGCGCAACCTTTGCCTTTCTGGTCACCCGCTTCGTGTAAGACGCTACTCGGGCGGCCAATACCACACTCAGGAGGCGCGATAGAGTTCGCCGATATGAGTCAGGTGCGAGACATCGCCGTCACGCAAACGACGAATCGCGTCGTCGATCAAGGCCTGGGCGGGTGGATCAAACCAGTGTTCTGAGCAGTAGCTACAGACGTTCGCGTCCACCGCTACCTCTACCGCATCGGCGCCCACCCGCAAGGTTTCCACGACGCGCGCTGGCGAGAGAGTGCCAACGCCACAGCGCGGGCAGATCAATCCATCAACCTGCAAATGGTTCATAGTGTGCATGTTCACGGCGCAATCCGTTTCTTGAAATCCGGTGACCATTTAGCGGCGTGTTTTGGTCCGCCAGGACGATAACATGTCACCAGAAATGCTAGCGAAGAATATCCACGCTGTTGGGCCGCAGATAGACTTGGGAAAGCAATGACGACGTGTTCCGCGCTACCATTCACCTCGCAATACAGCAGGCAACTGGAACCACGCGGATCGGACGGATATTCCTCGATCATCTCAACAGGGCTGGTTAACATGCTCGCCCATATGTCGTCTAGCGTCAGGCCATCCGCCGCCGCCTCAGTCGCCGCATGGCTTCCGGCCAACATGTGTCCGGCACGGACGGCATCCTGGATATCACGTATATCCATGGGACTGTCATCGATCCCCTGTCGGCTTGCATCTGCACATTCCCACGCATGAACATGCCTTGCTCGACAGTCTACCACGATGGTTGTCATTGTGCCGGGTTGGCAAGACGCGCACAGCGAGCGCAGCACGCCGACCACGTTGCTGCTCACAGTCCGCGGCGCGACCTTCGCCATCCTGGTCACCCGCTTCGTGTAGTATCGGCTCCTCGCGCCCTCGCCACCTGTTCGCGCACCGCCGGAATCACCTCGTTGGCGAAGCGCGCGAGCTGCTCGGCTGGGTCCCTAGACGGGGCGAAGATGTACGTGTCCATGCCCTGCTCGAGCGACAGCGCGGTCAACTCATCCACCCACTGCTC
>JAICKD010000164.1 GCA_025928125.1 Ktedonobacterales bacterium | reverse complement strand
TTGAGCGCTATACTATCTTTACGGTCAACTGTCTTGATATTCGACTATCTTTGTTATCAATTATCTTAACGATAAAGATTTAACTTGTCAAGGGGTAGCGCATGGCAACATTTTCCATAGGCGACGCTGACGCTGGCGAGCGGGAACGCAGGCATCGCGCCGAGCTATTTACGCAATTGCAGGTTCTCGGCGAGACATCCAGCAGCGAGACGGCGCTCTTTCACCAGGCTGCGGCGGCGAAATATGGCCTGGGCATCACCGACATGAAGGCATTGGGCGCACTGATGCAGGAAGGTCCGATGACGGCTGGTCAGATCGCGAAGCGGCTGAGCCTCACGAGCGGAGCTGTCACGAGCCTGATTGACCGGCTCGAGCGTCGCGATCTCGTGAAACGCGCGCCGAACCCCGACGACCGGCGCAAAGTTGTCGTCATCCCCAACCTGGAGGCCCTCGCATCGGGCGAGAATGTGTATCTCTCGATGGGCGAGGCGTTTCACCGGTTACACGAGACGTATACGACCGAGCAGCTGGAGTTTTTGGTACACTATCTCGAAGCGTCGATTGCGCTGAACAAGCAGGAGATTGCGAAGCTGGCCAGGAAGGAGCAGATCTTGCCCGACGACGGGTGATGATCACAACGGAAGACAATCATCGTCGCGCGGGATCAGTCGTGCAGCCAGCTACATGGCAGCGCGCGGAAGGTCTGTGCTATGCTGGCGGCAGATGGCGTAACGAAGCGCCGTTGAGCGAGTGACTCTCGCACAGAGCAGCAGAGGAGCAACGCATGGCCGACCAGCCCACCAGTATCGCCGACTCTTTCCCCGCGCTCCAGGCAGCGTTTCAGCCCGACCGCGCGGCTGGACTGGATAAGACGCTTCAGTTCGACTTCAGCGGGCGCGAGCCAGGCACGTGGACGATGCACATTCACGACAGCACGATGGATTACGCGCAGGGCGCGGCGCAGTCGCCCAACGCCACGATAGCGGTGGACTCGGACGATTGGCTCAACATCCTCGGCGGCGCGCTGGATGCTGTAAGCGCGTTCATGGGCGGCAAGATCAAGATCCAGGGCGATATGGGGCTGATGATGCAGTTCCAGAACTGGTTCGCCCGCTAGCCGTTAACACAACTCTGCATAGTTACCTCATACCCGTAGCCGCATACCCATAAACAGGGCATGCGGCTTTTCGTTCGCCAGCCCTCCCGTTTCAACATCTTTCCACGTCGCGCCACATGCATAGCGGATGACCCCACAAGCACGCTTCGTTTTCAGGCACACTGCACAAATGACCTGCCACGCCCCGTGCTATGCTGCTGATAGAGCAAGGACTCACACACGGGAGAGACTCATCTATGAGCATCGCCATTCGGCTGGCGCGCCCGGACGACGCGGCGGCGCTGGCCGCGATCTACGCGCCGTATGTCACCGACACAGTCATCTCCTTCGAGACGGTCCCGCCAGCCGAAGCCGAGATGGCAACCCGGCTGGCAAAGACACTGGCGCGATTCCCCTGGCTGGTCGCCGTGTGTGACGGCGAAGTCGCGGGGTATGCCTATGCCGGGCAGCACCGCGAGCGCGCCGCCTATCAGTGGTCCGCTGACGTTTCAGTCTATGTGTACAAAGACTTCCAACGACGCGGTATTGGCCGGGCGCTCTACACCCCGCTTTTCGCCATCTTGCGCGCGCTCGGCTACTACAACGTCTACGCGGGCATCGCGCTGCCCAATCGGGGGAGTGTGGCGCTGCACGAGGCGATGGACATGACACCAGTCGGTGTCTATCGCCATGTCGGCTATAAAGCAGGCATGTGGCACGATGTTGGCTGGTGGGAGGGGAGTTTGCGCCAGCAATCCGCCGAACCGCAGCCGCCGCGCGCCTTACTGGATGCCGCCTCCATCGCCACCTGGGATAGCTGGCTGACCCACGGCGAGCTACCGGCTAGGGAACCGCAGGCACAACCGTGAGCGACATCTCGGTCCACGCGAACGCAGCGAGTGGAAACGACGAGACTCAGGCCATTGTGTCGCGCAGGGCCGCCTGGAGCCAGGTGATAACCCTCTCGCTGACCGAGATCACCAGCTGGGGGATTCTATATTATACGTTCTCCCTGCTCCTTGGCCCCATGGAGCATGATCTACACTGGAACCAGGCCAGCCTGACCGGCGCCTATTCGCTGGCGCTGCTCGTCTCCGGCCTGATGGCGGTGCCTATTGGCCGCTGGCTCGACCGCGCCCGCACGCCACGGACGCTGATGGCCGCTGGCTCGCTGATGGGGGTGGCGGCGCTGGTGGCCTGGGCTACCGTCACATCGCTACCAGTCTTTTATGTCCTCTGGGTCGCGCTCGGCATCGCGATGGCTGCCACTCTCTACGAGCCTGCCTTTACCACCGTCGCCGCCTGGTTTCCGCGACGCGAGCGGGCGCTCACCGTGCTCACCACGCTCGGCGGATTCGCCAGCGTCATCTATCTCCCCGTCGCGGCGCTGTTGGTGGAGCATATGGGCTGGCGGACGGCGCTGCTGGCGCTGGCGGCGATCCTGCTGCTGGGCGCGGCATTGCCCCATGCCATCATGCTCCGCCCGTATCCCGCCGCTCTGCCCGTAGCCAACACAAGAGCGAACGCACAGCACATCAAGTCACCCTGGCGCGCCTGGCGCTTCTGGCAGCTGGTGGCCGGATTCGCGCTGGCGCAGTTGGCAATCTCCGCGCTGGTGGTCTATCTCATTCCCTATCTGGGCAGGCAGGGGCTATCCGCGCCTCAGGCGGCAACCGCTAGCGGGCTAATCGGCGTGACCGCGTTCGGCGGACGTATCATCGCCACCTGGCGCAGCACACCACAGACACGAGCCGCCATCACCGCCGTCTTATTTTTGGCGCTGGCGCTCGGCATCGTGATCCTGACGCTGGCGCATGGCACGGTCGGACTTGCCGCGTTCATCATCCTCTTCGGCGCGGGGTTTGGCGTCTTCTCGCCCGCCCGCGCCGGATTGGTGGCGGACCGCTTTGGCACGGCGATTTTCGGGCGCGTCAACGGTCAGCTTGCGCTGGCGATCACGCTGGCGCGCGCGGCTGGCCCGACGCTGGTCGGGGTGCTGCTGCTCCGGGGGACGGCATATACCACGATTTTCTGGCTGCTGGCGTCACTGGTGGCCGTGGGCGCGGTGCTGCTCTGGCTGCCCGCCTCGCGCCGACAGCCTGGGAAATCGAGCACTACACCCGCCGGTTAGTCCTCAGTCTCCGCCATTGGGCTGAATGCTCTGGGATGGCGGCGGGTATAGAGCAGGCGGTAGCCTACACCAACACCCAGCAGCGCCAGACACGCCAGCAGGATGACGACCGCCAGCGGCACACTGGCGAGCGCACTCAGAATCCCTGGCGGATTCGAGGCTTTTGCACCAGGCGACGTAAACGGTGGAGGCACGGCGCTGCTGTTCTGCGGGTTGCCGTTGGCGGCGGCCAGCAGTTGTCCCATCTCGTCCTGCTCGGCGCTGGTCAGGGCGAACCACTTGCCGTCGCGCTGCCAGAAGTTCATCCCTTCCGCGAAGGTTCTGGCCTCGTCGCTGACTGGCCCTTCATAGTAGATGAAGCCTGGCTGTCCCGACACGCCAGGATAGTAGCGCATATGGTCGAAGCCCTGCGTCCAGAACGAGGCTGGAACGCCAGTGTTGTTGTAGTAGCGCGTCAACTCGACGCCCGGCCCGGTATGGACAGGTGGGTCGATAGGGGCGCGCTGCTCGAATCCCATGAACTGCGCCGTGCTGAACGACGTCAGCAGCATAGCGTCGGTTACGGAGGCCGTGCCGGTGACGCCATCACCTGAGAGGGTTATCTTGTCAGGCGAAATGCAGACGGGGCAGGCCAGCGCTCGCGGCGCGTTTGCCAGCGTCAGCAGCGACGCGCCGAGCAGCGCGATGAGCGCCACCAGCAACAGATGCGATGCCCGAGGTCCACGCGACTGTGAGAGGGAATGCAGGCGCATAGGACACGATCCTTTCTCCGGCGAGAGATACGCCGGGACAAGAGATCAGCCAGCACACGAGGATGCTTCTTCGTTTCAGACGACTACGCGCTTGTTGTTTTCACAGCATACTATTATAGCGAGTGGTCGTATGGTATCACAGAAATAGCTCGACACCATACGACCGCTGTAGCGCTAGCCATCACCCGGCGCGCGCCTGGCGCTGCTCGTTCCAGCGCGAGTAGCCGCCGTCGAAGGTCACGACCTCGCCATCACGCACTTCGACGATACGGTCGACGATGCGGTCGAGGAAGTAGCGGTCATGCGAGATGACCACCACCGTCCCATCGTAGCGTTCGAGGGCGCCTTCGAGCACCTCGGCTGAGGCGATGTCGAGGTGGTTCGTCGGCTCGTCCAGAATCAGACAGTTGGCGCCGCCGAGCATCAGGAGCAGCAGTTGCAGGCGGCTACGCTCGCCGCCGCTGAGCGTGCCGATGGGCTGGCGCGCCTGCTCGTACGTAAAGAGATAGCGCCCCAGCAGCGCCACCGCCTGCTCCTCATAGTAGGATCGTTCAGCGCGAATAACGTCGATTGGCGTCGCGGAGGGATCGAGCGTCTCGTGGCCCTGCGCGAAGTAGCCGAGCGAGATACTAGGACCGATCCAGCGCTGGCCGTTCGTCGGCGTCAGCTCGCCCAGCAGCAGCTTCGCCAGCACGCTCTTGCCCGCGCCGTTGGGACCAATGATGCCCACCCGCTCGCCACGTGTCACCAGCAAGTTGACGTCCAGCAAGACAATATCGTCGCCAAACGCCATATCGGCGTGCCGCAGTTCCAGCACCTTCTGCCCGCCACGCTCCGCGCTCCGCAACTCTAGAGCCATCGTGCGGCGTTGCAGCACGGGCCGCTCGACCTTCTCCATGGTATCGATCATCTTTTGCTTGTTGCGTGCCTGTGTGGCGTGCCGCTCATCGAGGGAGATGCTGGCCCAGAGCTTGAACCGCGCAATCGCCGCCTCTAGCCGGGCAATCTCTTTCTGTTGGGCCGTGTAGACCACCTGCTGCCGGTGGAGCGCCAGCTCGCGCGCCAGCGTATAGGCCGAGTAGTTGCCTGGCCACATCGTGATTGCCCCACGATCCAGCTCGGCAATCTCGCTCACCGTCTCATCCAGCAGATAGCGGTCGTGCGAGACGATCACCGCCGCACCTGCGAACTTGCGGATCAGCGCCTCCAGATACTCACGGTGCGGGAGATCGAGGTGCGTCTCTGGCTCGTCGAGCAGCAGCAACTCGGGGCGCTGCGCCAGACACGCCGCCAGCGCGACGAGTTTGCGCTGGCCGCCGCTCAGCTCCGTCATAGGCTGCTCGATGGCGGAATCCTCCAGCCCCAACCCGCGCAGATAGCTCCGCGCCTCGCCCTCGAAGCCTGGGCCGCCAATCTCCTCGAAGCGTCGCAGCAGCCGCTCCTGCCGTTCCAGCACACGCTCGATACGCCGCAAGTCCGCAGTCACCTCGGGGTCGGCCAGGGCGGTCTCACAGGCGGCAAGCTCAGCCTCAAGCTCGACCAGATCGGGCCGCGCCGCCAGGACGAATTGCAGTGGCGTACGCGCGTCGCCGGGAATATGCTGCGGCAGGAAGGCGGTGCGCAGCCCGCGCCTACGAGCCACCTCGCCGGTATCGCCGTCGTCCTCCCCGGCGAGAATGCGCAACAGCGTAGACTTGCCGCTGCCATTCGCGCCGACCAGACCAATGCGCGCCTCAGACCCAATCACCAGATCAGTTCCGTGCAGAATCGTGCGGCCACCAAATGACTTTCGCAGGGAATGCACTCCAACCAGCGTCATGGATGTCTCCGTTTCCGGCGGCAACGCCAGCACAGGGAGGATGCGGGTGTCTATCTATCAGGGCGCGCAAGATGCGGTCATGTGCGTGATGAGAGCGAGACACTGGCGGCACGGCGCGCGAGAAGCGGCAAACGCAAAAGCGGCCGTGGACCCCTCTGTACCGGGCCACAGCCGCCACATACTCTCAACTCTTCGGGAAGTGTCAGATGCAGTGGCGCATCAAAGCAGGCAAGCTGCATTTGGGCGCAGTACGACAGGGAACCACAGCCCAATCGCTGTTGTTGACGATACCTGTCGTAATCCAATAGCCTGCTGGATGCATAGCGCGAAAACGCTCCTGAATCTCACGATGCGCGACACAGCGCGCACTCCGCCGCCAGCGTACCATCTGCCGCCAGCTATGTCAATGGACGATGAAACGATGAAGAGTGTCACATCTGCTCATGCTCTCGTGTCTCCTGAGTATGACGCTGAAAAGGCTCACATGGCACAGTTCACGAAGAAACGAAAAGAGAGCAAACGATATGCAGCAACATACGATTCTGGTCACTGGTGGCACAGGTACACTGGGGCGCCACGTCGTTGCGCGGCTGCGGGACGCCGAGCGCGAGGTGCGCGTACTCAGCAGGCACGGCCCCAAGGATGGGAAGGGGAGCACGGAAGGTATTGAGTTCGTGGCGGGTGACCTAGCCACGGGCGCGGGGATAGACGCCGCCGTGGATGGGGCGGAGATCATCGTACACTGCGCGGGTGGCGCCAAGGGTGACGGGGATAAAGCCCTGAACCTCGTCCAGGCTGCGTCGCGGGCAGGAGGCGTGCAGCACCTGGTTTATATCTCGGTCGTTGGCGCTGAGAAGGTTCCGGTCGTCAGCGGTGTTGACCGCGCCATGTTCGGGTACTTTGCCTCCAAGCTGGCCGCCGAGCGCGCGGTGGCCGATTCGGGCCTGCCGTGGACAACCCTGCGCGCCACCCAGTTCTATGACACACTCCTGCTGGTGGCGCGGCAGATGGCGAAACTCCCGGTAATACCGCTTCCGTCCGGTTTCAGGTTCCAGCCGATAGACCCCGGCGAGGTGGGAGTCCGGCTGGCCGAGCTGGCGCTTGGCGCGCCCATCGGGCTAGCGCCCGACATCGCGGGACCGAAGATATATCAAACGGATGAGCTGCTTGGCGAATATCTGCGGGCCAGCCACAAGCGGCGACCGATCATTCCGATCTGGCTTCCGGGCAAGGCCGCGCGGGCGGTCCGGTCGGGCGTTATCCTGGCCCCGGACCGGGCAGTGGGAC
>JAICKD010000105.1 GCA_025928125.1 Ktedonobacterales bacterium | reverse complement strand
GGCACTGGGGTGAGGTCGGGGATCGTGCTATCACAAGTCGGCGCGCAGGTAGCGCAGCCAGAGATCGCTTGCCAGCGCGGCGGCATCCGCCTCGACGCCGAACCGGGCGAAGTACTGGCAGACGCGGGCGATATCGCGGGCCAGCAGGTCGCCCACGGCGGGGTTGTAGCGCGGGTCTACCGCCTGGGCGAAGTCGATGATGGTGATTGCGCCGTCCCAGTAGAGCATGTTGTAGGCGGAGAGGTCGCCGTGCACGCGGTCGCACGCTAGCCATAGCTCGATGTTGCGCAGCACCCGCTCGAAGAGGGGCGCGGCCTCTTCGCGTCCCAGCGTGACCTCGCGTAGCAGCGGCGCGGGCGTGCCTGGCTCGCCGCCGATATACTCCATCAGCACGGCGTTGCCGCTCTGCGCCAGTGGCCGTGGCGCATCGGCTCCGGCGTCGTAGAGCAGCCGCTGCGTCTCGTACTCGTAGCGAATCCAGGCGGTGATCTTCGCCGCGCGCCCGCGCTCGGTCTCCTTCGCGGTCGCGTTCCAGCGTTTCGCGCCACGTCCCTCGCGCCCCTTCGCATCCACCTGGGGACGGCTGGCGCGATAGACGGCGTCGTTGCGCAGGCTGCGAAACATACGCGGGCGATAGACCTTCGCCGCCACGTATTCCAGCCCGGTGGATGGGTGCGCCGCGCAGCAGTAGACCGTCGCCTCCTTGCCGCTCTTGACCATCGCCAGCACATCGGTAATCAGGTCGTCTTCGTAGAAGGTCTCCAGCGACGAGAGCACCCACGGGCGGTCGCGTTGATGCGCCAGAAACGACGGGTTGAACGGCGGCTTCGTCCCCGCGCGTTCGGCCTCCTGCTCGCGCAGCCAGCGCTGCACGTCGGTGTTGGCCTCGTAGCTGGCCTTCTGGTTGCGGGGGATGGACGCGCTATCGGCCTCGGAATTAGACAACAGATCGAGATCATCAGGCGTGGTGGAGCGATTCGTATCCACGAGCGGTATTCTCCCAGGCGCGGCGGTCGCCCTGACTGGACCTGCTGGTCAGATGGCAGGGTGAGGCGCGCGCCGTGAATGCGCGTGATCGTGGAGACGCGAGCGGACGGCGTGAAGTCCCGCTAGTCGAGGAAGATGCTGGTTCGCGGCGTAGCTCCGCCGATCACGACGCGAGCGAAAAAGGGTTGAGACGCGCACGAGACCATCATCATGAGGACGCTCCTTCCGCACTGGCGCGTGGGACGCTACGGGATCGCGAGTAGTGGGCGATAATACTTCAACCGCCGCATACAGCATATCCGGCGAGAACGTGCGGCGGGTATCAGATTTCCGCACCTTCTTCCGGTACGGATAAGAATTCCGCAGTGACGGTGAGGTATAGTTTCACAGGGTACGCGGCTGCGGTAAAAACTGGGAGTCGCGGCGCATCTCACGCATAACGCATAGCTCATGCATCAGATGGTGATGGCCCACTCTGACCGTGCCATCACGAAGCGACACACGAGGGACCAAACGTGACTACTCCTCAATCGCAGCCCAATGATGAGCTGACCCTGACGACATCCGATGCGCGCATCCAGGAACTGCTGGAGCGCATGAATGAGATCGCCGATCTCGGCGCGATGAACGCGCTGCTCGCGTGGGACCAGAACACCGCCCTGCCGGATGGCGCGGGCGAGGTCCGCGGCGCGCAGTTGGCGACGATAGAGGGCGTCCTGCACGAGCGGCAGACGGCGGCGCGCATCGGCGAACTGCTCGGCGAGCTGGAGTCGGTGGTGGCGAGCGCGCCCTATACCGACGCCGACCGTGGGCTGGTCCGCGAGACACGCCGGAGCTACGACCAGGCGACGAAGCTGCCCGCTGGGCTGGTGCAGGAGATGGCCCGCGTCGGCGCGGCGTCCTTCGATGCGTGGCGGCGCGCGCGCACACACAACGACTTCGCCCAGTTCGCGCCGTGGCTCGGCAAGACGATCACGCTCCAGCGCGAGGTGGCCGACCGCCTGCGCACGCCCGGCCAGGCGTCCCGCTATGATGCGCTGCTCGACCTCTACGAGCCAGGGATGACGAGTGAACGGCTCGATGCGCTCTTCGGCCCGATCCGCGAGGTGAGCGTCGCCACGTTGCAGCGGATTCAGCAGAGCGGCCACACGATTGACGCCTCCTGCCTGGAAGGCGACTTCCCCGCCGATTCACAGGTCGCCCTCTCGCGCGAGCTGCTGACGGGGATAGGCTACGACTTCAACAACGGCGGCATCGCCATCTCGCCCCATCCCTTCACCACCAGCTTCGGCTCGCCGTTCGACGTGCGCGTGACGGTGCGGCCTGATCCGAAGTTCTTGCAGGCGGCGCTCATGGCGGCGGTCCACGAGGGCGGCCACGCCGTCTACGAGCAGGGCAGCGACAAGCGGCTGGCACGCTCGCCGCTGGCTGGCGGCGCGTCGCTCGGCGCGCACGAGTCGCAGTCGCGCCTGTGGGAGAACGCCATCGGGCGCTCCGAGGCGTTCTGGCAGGGGCAGTACGACAAGGTGAAGGCGGCCTACCCGCAGCAGTACGCCAACGTGGACGTGGCGACGTTCGCCCGCGCGCTCAATACGGTGCGGCCCAGCCTGATCCGTGTCGAGGCCGACGAGGTGACCTACAACCTGCACATCATCGTCCGCTACGAGATGGAGAAGGCGATGGTCAACGGCGAGGTCGCAGTCGAGTCGTTGCCAGGCAAATGGAACGGGATGTATCAGGAGTATCTGGGCGTCGAGCCACCAACCGACGCGCGGGGCATCATGCAGGACATCCACTGGACGAGTGGCTTCGGCTACTTCCCAACCTACACGCTCGGCAACCTCTACGCTGCGCAGATTTACGCGACGTTGCGCCAGACCTTCCCGGACTTCGACGAGCGGCTGGCGGCGGGCGATACCAGCTTCGTCCTCAACTGGCTGCGCGAGCGTATGTATGCGGTCGGCTCGGTCTACCAGCCCGAGCAACTGATCGAGCGGGTGACCGGTGAGAAGCCCAACCCGGACTACTTCCGCCGCTATCTAACGGAGAAGTTCGCGAAGGTCTACGATCTGGCTGGGTAGCGCCTACTCACTTGGCCTGGGCTGTTGCCACTATGGCAGCAGCCCTCTCCTTACGGGAGATGGCTTCAGGAAAGCGGTTCGCGTCGGCTCATCGGCCAGCGCCTTCCTCGGCAGCTGTCCGCAGCCGTTGCATGTCGCGCATCGGTGGGACACCGAAGAGGCTCTTGTACTCCCGATTGAAGTGGGAGGCGTCGTTATACCCCACGCGATAGGCGGCACTGGCCGCGTCGAGGTTCTCACCCAGCATCAGGCGGCGAGCCTCCAGGAGCCGCAGCCGCTTCTGGAATTGCAGGGGGCTTAACGCTGTGACGGCTTTGAAGTGGTGATGGAAGCCTGAGACGCTCATACCCAGTTCGCGCGCGAGCAGTTCGATGCGCAACGGCTGGTCGAAATCCTGACGAAGCCGCTCGACCGCTCTGGCGATGTGAGAGGTGGAGCCTCCTGAGAGCGCCAGGTGACGGAGCCGCCCTCCCTGCTCTCCGATCAAGAGGCGATAGATAATTTCCCGCGAGACGAGCGGCAGGAGGACCCGCGCTTCGGTAGGGCAATCCAGGAGGCGGACAAGCCGTACCGCGGCATCCAGCAGGTCGGCATCTAATGGGCTGACAGCCATAGCCATTGGATCGGTAGTGATTGGAGATGCGGAGAAATACCCTACTTCCACCATGACGGAGTTGACGAGGGCTGGGTTGAGTTCCAGACGAAGGCTAAGGTAAGGCCGCTCCTTTGAAGCTTCGAGGACCTGGCTCACCCAGGGCAGGTCGACAGTCGCGAGCAGATAATGTGCGGGATCGTATCGGTAGCGGTTCTCGCCCAGCAGAACCTCTTTGCTCCCCTGAGCAACCACGCACAGGGATGGATTGACCACACTGTGAAGCGGCTCCAGCGGCACAGAGCGGCGAGTCAGGTATAGCCCTGGGAGGGGCTGGATGGTTCCATCTTCGCGAATGGCCCGCGCGATCCGCTCAACCAGTTCCTCGCGATTGGCTTGTACCCGCTGCGCCTCGCGTTCCTCTTGTTGAGGAGGTAAAACTTCCAGGTTCATAACAGCCACGGAAAATCCCTCCCTACTTTCTTCACATGCATCAAGATTTGCAGAATCATTCAATCATCTTCGACAAACATTCTATCATCCTGCGGCCTGGGGCGTCTATCATCACTGTCGAACAGAGAAAACGTCTCTCGGGTCCAGGCACTGCAAGCTGGACTATTCTTCAAGGAAAGATCAGCAGTAGATTGACACCCATCACAGGCTGTCGATGTCTCGTAGTTCTTGAGAACACAGGGGGTTACATGACTGACAAGAATGTTTGGGTTATTACCGGCGCAGGCCGTGGACTGGGCGTGCATATCGCCAAGGCCGCCCTGGCTGCCGGGAACGCGGTCGTTGCCACAGGCCGCGCACCCGACACTGTGACTAAGGCGGTGGGCGAGGCGGACGACCTACTAGTCGTCAAGCTCGATGTCACCAGTCCCGAGGACGCCGCGGCGGCGGTCACGGCGGCCGTCGACCGGTTCGGCCGGATCGATGTTTTGGTCAATAACGCGGGCAACTTCTATGCCGGGTTCTTCGAGGAGATCACCCCGCAGGACTTCCGGGCGCAGGTCGAGACTCTCCTGTTCGGCCCGATGAACGTCACCCGCGCCGTGCTGCCTGTCATGCGCGCCCAGCGCTCGGGGCTCGTCGTGACGATCTCCTCGACTGCCGGCATCCGCGGAGGCGAGTTCCTCACCGCCTACGCGGCCGCGAAGTTCGGCGTCGAAGGCTGGATGGAGTCGCTGACCCCCGAGGTAGCGCCTTTCGGCATCCGCACGATGCTCGTCGAGCCCAGCTTCTTCCGCACGGAACTGCTCACGCCGGAGTCGACGAACTACGCCGAGCCCACGATCGAGGATTACGCCGAGAAGACCAGGCAGACCGTCACTGCGTGGAGCAGCATGAGCGGGAAGCAAGGCGGTGACCCCGCCAAGCTCGCCAAGGCGCTAATTCAGCTGGCGAGGCAGGACGAGCCGCCGCTGCGCTGGGCCGCCGGCGCCGACGCCATCGAAGCCGTGGAGCAAAAGGCCCGGCGCCTGCTTGCCCAGGCCGACGCCTACCGAGACCTGTCGACGTCGCTCGCCCTCGACGATCTTAGGCCCGCCGGAAACCGGAGGTAAGCTGCTATGCGCGCAACTGTCATGTATGGTGCTGGCGACGTTCGTATCGAAACCGTCCCCGACGCCCGCCTGATTGAGTCAACTGACGCCCTCATCCGCGTCACCAGTGCGGCCATCTGCGGCAGCGATCTCTGGCCGTATAAGACGATGGAACACAGCGAGACTGGCCGCCGCATGGGCCACGAGTTCATTGGCGTCGTCGAGGCTGTTGGCGTCGATGTACGTACCGTCAAACCTGGTGATGTCGTCGTCTCGCCGTTTCTGTGGTCGGACGGCGTGTGTGTCTTCTGCCGGGAGGGTCTGCAGAGCGAATGCCTGCATGGCGGCCGGTATGGCTTCGACAATGTCGACGGCGGCCAGGGCGAAGCGGTGCGCGTCCCCCAGGCCGACGGCACGCTCGTCGTGCTCCCGGTTGACGCCGATGGAATGGACAACGCGCTGCTTCCCTCGCTGCTCACGCTTGCGGATGTGATGGGAACCGGCTACCACGCGGCAGTGTCTGCCCACGTAGGGCCCGGCAAGACGGCGGCGGTCGTCGGCGATGGCGCGGTCGGCTTGTGCGGCGTGATCGCGGCCAAGCGGCTCGGCGCTGACAGGATCATACTCCTGGGCCGACATCCCAAGCGCATCGCCCTCGCGCAGGAGTTCGGCGCGACAGACGTCGTCAGCGAGCGGGGCGACGAGGCAGTCGAGCACGTCCGCGCACTTACCGATGGCCTCGGCGCCCAGGCGGTCCTCGAATGTGTCGGCCTCGAGCAATCGCTGCTGACCGCTCTGCACATCGCCCGTCCCGGCGGCGCCATCGGCCGTGTCGGATTGCCGCAGGAAGACGTGTTCCCCGAGGCCATCGCGACCTTCTTCAAGAACGTCGCCATCAGCGGCGGCCCCGCCCCGGCGCGGGCGTACATCCCTGAGTTGCTGCCAGATGTCCTTGAAGGCCGAATCGAGCCGGGCCGCGTCTTCGACCGCGTGGTGCGTCTGGATGGGGCGCCTGATGGCTATCGGGCAATGAATGAGCGCGAAGCGATCAAGGTTCTGATAGAATTCTGAAAGGAAGTACGCCGATGACCGCGAACATCGCATGGACAAACGATGAGCTTGACAAAATCGGGGCTGCGGAAGAACTGGAGATCGCCCCGCTACGACGTGACGGCACGCTACGAAAGCCTGTGACCATCTGGGTTGTTCGCCAGGGTGGCAATCTCTACGTCCGATCCGTGAACGGGCGCACCGCCGCCTGGGTCCGCGCCGCCCAGGAACGCCACGAAGCGCACATCCGCGTGGGTGGCGTCGAGAAAGATGTTCTCCTCGTCGAGACGGACGAAATGAACGACGAGATTGACGCCGCCTACCGCACGAAGTATCGTCGCTATGCCGCCAGCATTGTCAATAGCACCTTGACAGTTCAAGCGCGCGCCGCAACACTCAAACTCGTAGTGCATGAGCATGCGTTGAATCGCATAGCGCAACCACGGAGAACAGTATGAAGATCACCAGGAATTCCATCGAGACCATGGCTGGGCCAAGTGAGTGGTTCACTGGCGCGGTCTACGTCGATACCGTCGCGGCGCCATCAACTGGCTCGCGCCTGAGCGCCAGTAGTGTCCACTTCACGCCGGGCGCCCGGACGGCGTGGCACACCCACCCCAACGGCCAGACGATCTATGTCACCGAGGGCGTCGGCCTCTGCCAGCGGCGCGGCGGGTCAGTTGAGGTCATCCGCCCAGGCGACCGCGTCTTCTTCGAGCCGGGCGAGGAACACTGGCATGGCGCTACGCCCAACCGCTTCATGACCCATCTGGCGATGCTGGAGGTGGACGAGAACGGCAACAACGCGACCTGGGGCGCGCACGTCACCGACGAGGAGTACAGCAAACGGCCTGAGTGATACAGCCTTCCCCTTGACCTCACCCCCAGCCCCCTCTCCTGTGGGAGAGGGGGAGCTAGAGCGCAAGCGGGAGGCGCGGTCAGGCCAGTTCCCTATTGACGATGGTGGCGCCCTTGACCATCGCCTGGAGCTTGCCGAAGGCGACCTCGCGCGGCAGGTATTTCATGCCGCAGTCGGGCGCGACAATCAGGCGCTCTGGCTCGACGTAGCGCAGCGCGTCCCGAATGCGAGCGGCGACCTCGTCCGGCGTCTCCACCGTCATGCTGCCGAGATTCAGCACGCCCAGCATGATGGTCTTGTCGGGCAGCTCGCGCAAGACCGAGAGGTCCAGGTTGGGCTGGGCGGTCTCCAGCGAGATTTGTTGGGCGGCGCACGCGTTTAGCTCTGGCAGGAAGGCGTAGCCCGCGGGTCGGTCGTGGACGATGGCGGCGTAGCCGAAGCACATGTGCAATGCTGTGGTCCCCTCAACACCTTCGAGCGCGCGATTGATGACCTCGACACCATAGACGCGCGCCTTCTCTGGCCTCGCCTGCAAGTATGGCTCGTCAATCTGCACGACATCAGCGCCCGCCGCGAACAAGTCCTTGATCTCCTCATTGATGGCGGCGGCCACATCCAGCGCGAGCGCGCGGTCATCCGGGTAGTAATCATTCTGCGCCTGCTGCGTGACAGTGAAGGGGCCGGGAACCGTGATCTTGATGCGCCGGTCGGTGTTGCGGCGCAGGAACGCCAGGTCGCGCACCTCCACCGGACGGGTGCGACGGATGGGGCCGACGACGCGCGGAACCGGATTGGAATGGCCTGTGCGGTCGATAGCCGTGCCGGGATGATCGAGATCGAGGCCTTCCAGCGCGGTGGCAAAGCGGTTGGAGTAGCTCTCACGGCGAATCTCGCCATCGGAGATGATGTCCACGCCTGCCCGCTCCATCTCGCGGATGGCGACGATGGTCGCGTCGTCCTGGGCTTCTTCGAGATACGGCTCC
>JAICKD010000663.1 GCA_025928125.1 Ktedonobacterales bacterium | reverse complement strand
GCTATCGCCAGCAATTCGCGCAGCCTGATTTTGGCCATCTGCGCCTCGTACGTCTGCGTTCCCCGCGCCAGACACGCCGCTGGCTGCAATCCCTTGCCGTCGCGCCATCCGTTTCAGTACACTGAGAGGCGGCAAAACCGCGCCATACAAGCCACAAAATCACCCAGTCCGCAAGATTGAGACTATGCCATCTATGCCATCCGTGCCACCCACGCCATATCGATTCGAGCCGCTACGTTGGAGTGACGCGCGCGCGATCAGCCGCTGGCGTTACGATGGCGCCTATGCGTTTTACGATCAGGATATCCTGCCGATGCTCTCGCTGGCGCTGTTTCGGAGACCGCTTGGCATGCTCGGCCTGGAGGCGTTCGTCGTCTTCGGCGCTATCGATGGAGCCAACGAGCGGATCGGCATCTTCACCTTCATCCAGCGCGGCGGCGTCATAGAGATTGGGCTGGCGATGCGCCCCGATTTGACCGGCAGGGGGCTGGGGCTGTCGTTCGTCGAGGCGGGACTGGACTTTGCCCGCGACCGCTACGCGCCCACGCGCTTCACGCTCGATGTCGCCACGTTTAATGTGCGCGCGCAGCGTGTCTACGAGCGCGCCGGATTCCGTCCTCTCGATATTTTTACCCGTCGTTTCAAAGGCGCCCAATGCGAGTTTCTCGCGATGTCCCGCTCCGCCTGAGCCATGACTTTTCGCGGCGCGGCAACGTACAATAAGTGAGAGCATTTTCTCGCGACCGATTTGATCAGGATAGCAGCATGACACTTCACCTCACCAAAGAAGCCGCGCCAGAGGCAACGGAGGCCGGTGGGACGACGCCGACGGATGCGCCCGAACCGCAACGTCCGGTCACTCGACTGGCACAACTGGCACAGCGGCTCTTCGGCATATCCCTCTTCTATAAAGTACTGATTGCCAACTCGGCGCTCATCGTGCTGGGCGCGCTGGCAGGCACAGCGATTACGCTGCGTGTCGCCACGTTGCGCTCGCCGGGCGAGGCTGGCGTCTATCTGCCGCTGACGGTGACATTTCTCGCCGCCGGGCTGGCGCTCTCGATTCTGCTGAATGCGCTGGTATTGCGCGCCGCTCTTGGCCCGCTCAACCGCTTGCAGGATGTCGTGCGACGGGTTGGCGAGGGCGACCTCTCCGTGCGGGCGCAGCCGACGCCGCTGGCCGATGTCGAGATTGCGCGCATCGCCGCGACGCTCAACGTGATGCTCGATAACGTGCAGAGCTACGAAAACCAGGTGCGCAACCTCTCGGGCGCGCTGATTCGCGCGCAGGAGGACGAGCGCCAGCGTATCGCCCGCGAGCTGCATGACGATACCGGTCAGGTGCTGACGCTGCTGCTGATCCGCCTGAAGCTGCTCGAATCGCTGCCGGGGGCCGAGGCGATCCAGCCACAAATCGAAGAGCTGCGGGGGCTGATTGCCAGCGCCATCGATCAGGTGCGCCGCCTCGCGCTCAATCTGCGCCCGCCGACGATTGACCAGCTTGGCCTGATTCCGGCGCTCCGCTCGCTCGTCGCCACCTTCACCGAGAGCACCGGGCTACACGTGAGCGTAGAGTTACCGCGCGAGCCGATCACCCTGGCGCGCGAGCGCACGCTGGCAGTCTATCGCGTCGTGCAGGAAGCACTGACCAACACCGCGAAACATGCTGGCGCGCAGCATATCAGTGTCGTCGTGCGGCGTGAGGGCGATTGGTTGGTGGCGGTGATTCGCGACGATGGCCGCGGCTTCTCCCCAGAAACGTTTGCTGGGCGGCATCGTCAGCCGTCCGGCGGCGCGGGCGTCGGTCTCTTCGGCATGGAGGAGCGCGGCCGCCTGGCTGGAGGCTCGCTCGCGCTCCAATCAGCGCCCGGTCGCGGCGCATCGGTGACGCTGCGCGTGCCGCTAGATGCGGAGATGGCGGAGACGGATGAACATGGAGCATAGCGTCGAGGCGCCTGGAGACCGCCAAGCTCCTGCTACCCCAATCCGCGTTCTGCTGGTGGACGACCACCCGATTTTCCGCGCGGGGCTGCGCGCCTTGCTAGAAAGCCAGCCGGATGTGCGGGTCATCGGCGAGGCAGGCAATGGGGCCGAAGCTATCGCCCGCGCCAATGAGCTGCGCCCGGATATCATCCTGCTCGATATCAGCATGCCTGATGTGGATGGCCTGGAGGCGCTGCGGCGCATGCAGGCGGACCATGTGCCGGGTCGGGTGCTGGTGCTGACGATGCACGCCGAGAACGAGTATCTGTTTCAGGTGCTCGAATCCGGCGGCTACGGCTATGTGCTCAAACAGGGCGTGGATACCGATCTCTTCACCGCGATCCGCACCGTGGCGGCGGGCGACATCTTCCTCTATCCAACGGCGACGGCGCTGCTGCTCTCGCGCTATCGCGAGCAGAAACGCGCGCTGGATGAAACTGCTGATGGCAGCCAGCCGGACGGCCTGAGCGACCGCGAACGTGAGGTGCTCTCGTTGACAGCGCAGGGGTACAGCAGTCAGGAGATTGGCGACCAGCTTGCGCTAAGCGCCAAGACGGTCGAGACCTATCGCACCCGCGTCATGCGCAAGCTGAACCTGCGCCACCGTTCGGACCTCGTGCGCTATGCGCTGCGTGTGGGGCTACTCCAGCCGGAGGAGTCGTAGCGATGAG
>JAICKD010000165.1 GCA_025928125.1 Ktedonobacterales bacterium | reverse complement strand
TGCTGGCCGCTGATCTGCTCCTGCCCATAGGCGAGGTAGGCGGTGGCGGCTTTGGCGTGTCCCTGGCTGGCGTACGAGCTTGAGGCGTATTGGGATTCCAACTTGGTGAATTCGGTGATAGCCAGTTGGTAGCGCTTCTGCTGCAACAACTGAGCGCCATAGAGATAGTACGCCTCAGGCGTGACATCGGCCAGCGTCGCCTTGCACGCGCTATCACAGTCCGGGCTGGACCCGAAGTTGGCGAAGGCGGTGATGGCGTCGCGATAGGGTACGCTGCTGGCGTCTTGCTTCATCCACGCCGCGTATGCCTGGAACTGCCCCATTTGCGCGCGCTGGACGGCGTCTCCGCTCTCCTGATAATCGTCGAGCACGGTCTGAAAGTGTGTCAGCGCGCCCTGGTAGTCGCCCCGCTGGAGCAATTGTGCGCCCCAAGCGTTCTGCACGCGCGCGATGTCGGGGGCATCCGGTCCTTTTTCGCCACTCAAGCCATATTCACGGATAGCCACGGCCCACTGCCCGCTCTTCTCCATGGCCTGCGCCTGCGCCAGATGGAGCGGCGCGCTGCCGACGAGGCCGACCACGCCAGAGACGGCGAGGCCACCTACCAGCACGATGGTCAGCAAGGCGAAGCTGAGCGAGCGCCGACCCACCGCCGCCCGCAGCAGCGCTATCAACCCGAAGACCGCCGCCAGTGCCAGCGCGACCATGCCAACAGCCACGGCGCCATCGGCCCAGTCGCCGCCGAGGAGCAGCACGCGCACGCCAAAGACGAGCGCCAGCAGCACGATGCTCCCCACGACTACGAGCAGCGAGACTGAGAATGGGAAGGGTTTGCCAAGCGGCCCGCGGCTGCGTTCGGGAACGCGCGACGAAATCACGGACAATCGCCCCGAACTAGACGGCTGCGACGGCATCGGCGTGTAGCCATAGCCGGATGGGTATGGCGTCCCCGGAGCGCTCGGGATAGCCGCGCCTGCCGGTAATGGCCCGCTCGGGATGGGCGCTGACGGGGTAGCAGGTATCGGTGGGGCAGGCGTCAACGGCGGCGGCGCATAGGCCGGGGCGCCAGTCGCGGGCTGCGCTTGCTGTGCTGGCTGATCGCTTTGCTCGTTCGGTCGCTCGTCCATGGCCTCTCCATCACCTCTTCACATCACTCAAGGCCCGCGCACGCGACCATAGCGGCCCAGGCAGGCTGACAATCTGTATTGTACCGCAGCCGCAAACAAGCAGGAGTCTATGCGGGGAGTAATGTCTCAGTTTCATGCTCGGCGATAACCGTCTGGCCGTTGCGTTTCTCCAGGTGAATGACGCCGTCGAGGCCCTGCTCGAAGGTGTCGTCATGGCTGATGACGAGCAACTGGTCGAAGCCACGCACGCGCCGTATCTGCTCGGCCAGATTGCCACGCCGCTCGCCATCCATGTTCTGCGTCGGTTCGTCGAAGAAGGCGATATCGAGACGCGAGAGCCGACGGAGCAGCGCCAGCCGGACCGCCAGCGCCGCGCTCATCTGCTCGCCGCCGCTGAGTTGAGCGAAGGTGCGCTCGCGGCCATCCCGCCGAAGAACGATCTCGTAGTCAGCCTCCCAGGCCAGTTCGGCGGAGCGGTCGCCCAGAATCTCGCCGAAGATGCGGTTGGCCTCGCGCGAGATGGCGTGTAGCTGCGCGCGAAGAATATTCGGTCCCGCCTCCTTGATGATGTCGCGGAACTGCTTGAGCATCCGGTCCAGGTCATCGAGCGTCTGACGCTCCTCGCGGGCGGCGTTCAGGTCGATCAGCAGCGCCTCGACGCGGGCAATCTCGCTGGCGAGCCGCGCGCTATCCAGCTGCGTTTGCCGAAGCTCCGCCGTGCATTCGCCGTGCTCGCGCCGCACCTCATCGCCGCGCGCGGTGACTGCCGCCAGCCTGGCGCTATCGAACTTTGTCGCCGCCTGTTCGTAGTCGCGCGTCGCCTTCGTATGGCGAGTGGCCGCCGCACGCGCCGCCTGCTCCGCCGCCGCATATGCCTTCTTGCGCTCGCCATGCTGCGCCGCCAGGTGTTCGTAGCGCAGATAACGCAGATGGCCCTCACTCGTGCGCGTCCGTACGTCTTCCAGACGGGCCAGTTCGTCGTCCAGCGCGGCGAACGGCGCCAGCCGCTTATCGCACTCCGCCAGTTGCGCTTTGCATGCGCTCAGCGCCGTTTGCGCATGTTTGACGCGCTCCGCCCTGTTCGAGATGTCAGCGGCGGTGGCGCGTAGCGATGCCGCCAGCCCGCGCGGATCGCCGAGTGCGGCAAGCTCCGCCTCAATGCGTTGCAGATCGACAGGGGCTGATTCGAGTCCCGCGAGTTCACGCGCCATCCGCTCTAGCTCGGCGGCGAGTGTGTCGCGCCGGTCGCTGGACTCGCGCAAATGCGCCTGGATGTCGGGCAGGCGAGCGCACTGCATCGCGGCGTCATTGCTTCGGTCATAGGCGGCGCGCAGGCGTTCGAGCGTGCGGGCATCGTGACCGTTGGCGAGCGCGGCGTCGAGCTGTCGCTGTTCTGCCGTCAACGCCGCAATCTCGATATCTAGCCGCTCGCGGTCTTCAGCAGCCTCGCGCTGTTTCTCCTCGAATTCGCCGCGCCGGTCCCAGTATGAGAGGACCGTGCGGGCGTGATCTATCCGCGCCGCCAGTTCGTGCGACTGCTCCTCCAGCGGCGCAAGCTCTCGCTCGGCATCGGCGATCATGCGGTCGAAATAGCTGATGAGGTTGTTCTCGCCGCGTTGCTTGATGTTCAGGCACGGCTCGCGCAGGAAGGGGCAGTTGCCCATGCCGGACTGCTGCCGCGAGAGGCGATGCTGCTCGATACGCGCCTGCACCTGACGGATCTTGCCATCAAGGGCTTTCTCCTCCGCCTCCAGCGCTGGAAAGCTCTCGACTACCGTCTGCTGTGCCACGATCTTGCGCAGGTTGGCTGCCGCCTTCTGCTCAAGTTGCGCTTTCTTCTCGCGTTGCGCCTGTTTTTCTGGCAGCTGCTGGCGCACTGCCTGGACCCGGTCAGTATTGGTCTGCCAGGTCGCCTGTGCGGTCTGCGCAGCTTCAAGCTGGCCTCGCCGTTCGCCGACCGCGTCGGCCTCGGGCCGCATCTGTTCCAGCTGGGCAAGCTGCTGGTCATCCTGCGCGCAGGCCTGTTGCGCCGCCTGCCACTCGCCCTCGATGCGTCGTCGTGCTGTCGCTATCTCGTCGCGCCGGGCCACACGCTGGCGCGCTGCCGTGCGCTCATCTTCGAGCGTTCGTTGCCGTTCGGCCTTTGGCTCGATCTTCGCCAGGTCACGCGCGGCCTGCTCCGCCGCCGTCAATTGCTCCTGGCTGTGCGCCAGTTCCTTGCGCGCGCCCTCCTGCGCCAGGGCAGCGTTTGAGCGCTCGTCGCGTAGGTGGGAGCGTTGCTGTTCACGTCCGCGTGCTGCGGCAAGCTGCTTCTCCGTGGCGAGAAACGCATCGTGGTCGGGACGGCTCTCGGCGCAGATGCGTGTGGCCTCGGCGGCCTCGGCAAGCTGGCGCTCGGCCTCCATGCGCTGGGACTCCGCAGCGCGATGCTCCGCCACGGCGATATCCACGGCGTTTTGCAGCGCCGTCACCTGTTGCTTGCGCTCTTCCAGCGTCTTCCGTTCGGCCTCAAGGGTCTCGGTCTCGCGCAGGAGCCGTGCGAGGGTCTCTGTCAGCGTGCGTTCGCGCGCCCGTCCCTGCTCGAACTGCGCGCGCCAGTTGTCCAGTTGCGCCGTCTCGCGTTCGAGTGCGTCAATGTGGCGCTCCTGCTGATGCTGCTGCTCGGTCAGGTAGTTTTTCGCGGCCATCAGCTTCTCGGCGGCCGTGCGATAGTCCTCCACCTGGAGCAGCACGTCGAACTTCTTCTTGCGAACAGAGGGTGTCTGCAAGAAATCGGCGGTGAAGGTACCCTGCGGCACGCCGACCGCGTCGTTGAAGAGCGTCTCAAGGTTGAGGTCGCTTTCGATATGCAGGTGCTGGCGCAGAAACGCGATGACGTCGGCCTTCTGCTCCACCACACGTTCGTCCAGATCGGGATCGTAGATGAACCAGTCGGACGACGAGCCGCAGCGGCGCACCGCCTGATACTCGCGGTCATCCAGCGCCGAGGTGAAGGTGATGGTGACGACGCCGACCCGCTCGCCCTCACGGACGAACTGCGCCTGCTTGTAAGGCAGAGCGTCGAAGAGCGCGAAGCCGATAGCCTCGACGAGCGTGGACTTGCCCGCGCCGTTGCTGCCACGGATGGCGGTGGTGCCAGGGCCGAGATCGACATGCAGCCGCTGGTAACTCTTGATATTTTCGAGTTCGACGCTGTTGATTCGCACGGGTTTGCCTTATTTCAGTACGCCACGTCTGATCGCCGCGCGCTGGGGAGAAGTGTTCAACTAAGAATATTCCGCACCCAGCGCGAAAAGCGGAAATCCCAGAAGTTCTCCCCACCTTGGGAGGGGAGTCAGAATGCAGGTTCGTATCAGGAAAATTATAGCATGCGGGCAGGCGGAGAGGGAGATGTATAGGATGGTTGCCCCATGCTGCGAGTTGAGGTGAAGGGAGCGGCATTTCATCAGGGCTCTGCGCTACAGCCATGAGTATCACACATATGTTTCGCGCAGTCGCGCTGATTTCGTCACTTCCAGCGATGGATGCGATGCTAGCAATTAGATTATCGATCCTGTAGAATGCAGGTACATTGGCTGCTTCATATCCTCCCTTAACCCGTTTTTAGAAAGGGTATCCATGAGCCAAGTACCATCGCTGCCCCAGCGTCCCGTAAACACGGACCGTTCAGCCTGGCTAAACCATTGGCGGGAATGCGGACAATATTGGAGAACTGAGCCAGAAATTGAAGCGGATCGGCAGGCCTTTCTCTCGCAGCGGCGTGCCATCGCGGCTGACATTGCCAACAAGGCATATCCATTCAAAGAAGTCAAGCTAGAACGTGCTGACGTCGAATGGCTTCTGAGTACCCATAAAAGCCGAGGTGTCATTGGACCGGTTGATTGGACCGATCCAAAGCAATTAGAACGTGAAGGACTCGATCTGCGTGGCGCCGATCTCCGAGGAACATGTCTGGAGGGCCTGCCGCTCTCTGGCTTGCGCGGTGGATTGCATGGATCAGAATGGTATACCACAGACGAAAATCGCGAAGCTGCGGCGATACACTTGGAGGGAGCCAAATTACACTACACACGGCTGGACAATGCACATTTGACATCTGCCCACCTGGAAGGTTCTAACCCTGCCGAAGCACATTTCGAAGGCGCGGATATGTACGGCGCTCACCTTGAGGCAGATACGTCATCCGGTTTCATTACCGATCTCTACCTTGCTTTTTTTGACGCCGCCACCAAGATCGAGAATATCACTCTGGCGGATCGTCGTGGAATTGGCCCCAAGCTCGCGGATATGCGTCTGAATGGACTCAACCTCGGCACCACCAATTGGGGTTCTATCAAGAAACTTGGCGATGAAGTTGACTCTCTCAAACGACGCGATGTAGACGGTCACAAGAAAGAGAAAGAAATCCGACTTATCGAACACAGGCGGGCAGTGCGCGTCTATCGCCAAATGTCACATGCCTTGCGTGACTCTGGCTTGAATGAGGAGGCAGACCGCTTCGCCTATCGCGCTCACATATGCCAGCGTCGCGTTTTTCTCCGCCAACGCAAGTTCGGTCGGTACCTTGCTTCGTGGTTTTTTAACATCATGGCAGGGTACGGTTATCGGCCAATCCGAAGTTTCATCGCATATGGACTGGTCATCACTTTCTTCATGGGGCTCTACGTGTTAAATTCTCAGTTCGCGATGCCCCATCTCAACTGGCAGGAGGCGCTCGTTCTCAGCGTGAGCAGCTTCCATGGGCGCGGGTTCTTCAGTCCAGATATCCAACTCGGAGATACGTTCGCACAACTTGCGGCCCTCGAAGCTTTCGCCGGTCTGATTATTGAAGTCACCATCATCGCGACTTTCACGCAGCGATTCTTCGGCAAATGATATCACCCTGCGTTTGCCCGGTAAGCATGGGCTTGAATTAACTGGACCAGTGGATCTCGATTGCCAAGAGAAGCCCATCCACTGGGCAGGGCTGGACTACACCTTCCGTATCTTTAACGGTGCAAAAGCCCGCTTGAAAGGTATAAGTCGCATGTTTCCTGTGCCGTGCGTTGCGTACCTGCCACATGCGGCTTACCTACCCTTGCGTCGCCTTGTACCAGTCTATCGTCACCTCGATGTGGCCGAGATGCAGTCCCAGGTGCTCGACGGTGTGCGTCAGGCAGCGGCGGTTCATGCGGTCGCCCGCGGGGTGGCGGCTGATGGCGGCCAGTTGCTCTGACGACATCCCGACGAGCAGCGTCTCGGCATTCGCCAGGAACGCCACGAAGCGCGGGCGTAACTCGGCCCAGGTGGGTAGCGCGGCGAATTCGGCGTCGCGGTCGCGCTCGATGGGGCCATCGCCGACGCAGCTCAACACCCACCACTCGGCGGACGAGATCGCGTGCGAACAGATGGCCGCCAGCGAATTCGTCTGCTCGGCGGGCGGCTGCCAGGCGAACGTCTCCTCGCTGATCGCGTCGAGCGCCTCGATATACCAGGTTATCAGCCGCCGCAGGTGGTAGCGGTATAGCTCCGACTCGTTGGTCGGCTCCTCGCCGGGCTTCGGCGGCGTTGGCATCGGCATCGCTACTGCCCCTTCCCGGTCATATCGGTCAGCGTATTGCGCAGCATCCCTAGCCGCTCGATCTCCATCTCCACCGCGTCGCCCGGCAGCAGCCAGCGGTGGCGCTCGGTACCCAGCTCGAGGATGCAGCCGGTGCCACAGGTGCCGGAGCCAATCACGTCGCCGGGACGCAGCCGCGCGTGCTCGGAGGCGCGCTCGATCATCTGCGGGAAGGTGTAATACATGTTCTTTGTGTTGTCATTCGTCAGGTTGTCGCCGTTGATCCAGCCGCGCATCTCCAGGTTGTAGCGCTCGTCCTTGCCGGAGCCGATACGGCAGTCGTCCAGTTCGTCGGGCGTGACCAGATACGGACCAAGCGAGGTGGCGAAGTCTTTGCCCTTGGCTGGCCCCATATTG
>JAICKD010000350.1 GCA_025928125.1 Ktedonobacterales bacterium | reverse complement strand
TGCTCACCTGCACGCCCGCCAGGTCCTGCTGGATGCGGTTGAAGAAGATCTGGCCCTGCGCCAGCCCGGCCTGAAGTGATTCGACGTCGCTCTCGGTGATCAGTTCGCTATTGCCGTTACCAGCCTCCGACGCGGCATGGAGGCGCGCGATCAGCGGCTGCGCGGAGTCGGCCAGCACCACCCCCAGCGAGGCCGCGTCGTAGCCGATGTTGGCCAGCGTGGTCGCGGTGTTGACCTGTGAGCCAACGCCAGGTACGTGGGGCGCGAGCGAGAGCACCCAGTCGGGATTCGCCAATTTAGTGCGCAATGCCTGGAAGTCCTTCTGCGCCAGGTGCAACTCGGAGACGGCTCGGTTGACAGCGGCTGGATCGAAGGAGAAGCTCGAGCTTCCCGACCCCGATGTCGTCGCGGTGGCGGTGGCGCCAGGCTTCGGGGTGGGCGTCGGTGTCGTCGTGGCGGATGTTGGCGGCGTGCCACCGAGCGTGAGCGCGGTATTGGTATCGAGCGTGAGTTTGTAGTTCTTGGTCTTGACCGACTTGGGCATATTCGAGGCGGGATGAATGGTCACGTTGACCTGATCTGATGTCCCGCCCTGCCGCTGCACGAAGTAGGTATAGGGGGCGTCTCCCATCGCGTTGTCGTTGAGCAGCGAGGAGAGGGAGTTGTTGGATGAGATGCCGCCCACGATGCCGGAAAGGTCGGCTTTAGCGTTGAGCAGATGGCGCATGCCCGACTCGCCCAGATTCTTCAGCGACGTATAATCCGCGAAGACCGAGGCGATTCCCAGGACGCTCGGCAGCAGGATGGCGAGTAAGACCGCGATGATAACTGGGACAGCCCATGGAGGAAGTGACCGCTGTGGTGGGAGCCGCCGCGTGACACGCCCGCGCCAGACGTCGGCCGTGGCTACACCACGGGAGACGATCGTGTCTTCCTGGCTGATATCAGGCGCGCCGATGGCAAGCGGTATCGAGCCTCCTGACCGCAGCGGGCGGTAGCGCCTCGTCTCATCATCCATGGTCTATATTCTCCCCATATCCTTAACGTCACAGATATGCCTTGTGCACGGCTGCTGGCACAAACCGTGCCTGGTGGATATGTCTATTTCGGTAGCACTACGTCTGTCTTCGGTAGAACTAGGATAGTAGCATAGCGAAGCCGACTCGTAGCCAGTTTGGTTCCTGAGAAATGGCTGAGATGACCCACCACTATACTTGACGAAGAGAGCGGGCAACTTGTTCTTGTGCGCCCAAATGGATGAGTATTTGGGATGCTCTTGTGATTATCGCCTGACACCGTTGTTAGACGAACGACGGCAGAGGCGGGCCATTTTTTCATGGCTGCCCCGCCGTACTTACATACGCTGGCTGTTAACTGAGACAGGCGTTGGCGCCCTGGAAATCGTTGAAGCAGCCGCCATCTTTGTTCAGGATGATGACCTTGTGGATGTTCGAGAACTGGAACATCGTCTTGTTGATCTCGGCGGCGATTCTCGACCCGGTGAGATCGCCCGCAAGCTGGATGGCGCGGCAGAACTTGATCGTCATCGTGCCAGACTCGGCGACCGATGTGCCTTTGTGGTTGGGGTAGAGCTGGAAGTCGGCCCCACCACAGGTGGATGCGCCCGAGAGCGATGCGGTAAGCTCGGTGTAGAAGCCAGCCCCAGCCTCCGCGGCTGTTGGCCCGGCGATGAGCTGCTGAAGCGAGTATTTCGCGACCCCAAGGTCCGGCGAGAATCGGTTGACCGCGAAGACCGCGTTCACGTTGCTATCCGAATCGGGATGCTTCGAGAAATAGACCACCACCGCCTGTCCGCCAGACCCGCCAGCGTTGCTGGTTGCCGAGGGCGCCGTCGTCGCGGTTGGGGCGGTGGTCGCGGTGGGGACGCCGTCTCCCGTGCCGCTCGTACTCGTGGCGCAGGCGGAAAGCGCAAGCAGCGCCGCCAGCAGCCCCAGCGCCAGGAAAGATGATGGTAAGCGCCTGAAAACGCCCGCATGAAGTGCGGTACGGCCCAGAAACATAACGTACTTCCTTTCGAGAGTATCACGAGAAGAACGACAATGGATGATGGCTCGTGACGTGACTTTCGCCAGTATAACGAATGATGCATACCCAGCATACTCTGTTCACTGGCCTGAGAAAGTGTGAATATTCACATTTTGGGTGCGCGATTGTACTGAAGCGGCACGCGAGATACATGAGCCAGTCGCGCTGACAGGAGGCGGGGGTAGGCGCTATACTTTGTGGAGCAGAGGCGGTGTCGCCGATGACGCCGCGACCAGTTGCTGAGGAGATGGTATGACTGATACGACGGAAACACCGGTAGAGCAGAAGACGACCGCGCCCCGGCGCGTGCTCATCGTGATGGCGCATCCCGACGATGGCGAGTTTGGCAGCGGGGGGACGCTGGCGCGCTGGGCCGCCGAGGGACGCGATATTTATTACTGCCTGATTACCGATGGCCAGGCGGGCGACCAGGGCGACAAAGAGATTACCAGCGAGCAGCTTGCCGCGAAACGCCAGGTGGAGGCGCAGGACGCCGCCAATGCGCTGGGCGTGCAACATCCAGTCATCTTCCTCCATTACCAGGATTCGCGGCTGGAGCCGACGTTGCAATTGCGCTCGGATATCGCGCGCGTGATCCGCACGGTGAAGCCGGATGTGGTGATCTGCCAGGACCCGACGCGCTACTGGAGCGGCCAGGGATATATCAACCATCCCGATCACCGCATCGCGGGCGAGGCGACGCTAGGCGCGATCATCCCGGTGGCTGGCACACGGCTGGCCTTCCCGGAGCTTGCCGCCGAGGGGCTGGAGACGCACGAGGTGCAAGAAGTCTATATCTCCGGCACATCCGAGCCTGATCGCTGGGTAGACATCAGCGGCTATCTGGAGCAGAAGGCTGCGGCGCTCAAGGCGCACAAGAGCCAGATGGGCGACTGGGACCCGACGGAGATGGTGCGCGATTGGGCCAAAGAGACCGCCAATAGCGCCCGCAAGCATGGCCACGAGATAGAGTATGCCGAGGCGTACAAATACATCAAGCGCGGCGACGGGTAGGCATTAGGTTTACCGGCGTTGATGGTGGTTTACGTGTTATACCGATAAACGGTGAGAGGCGTCTGTGTCTGGCTAGCCCGCGCAGGCGGGCTTTGCCGCCGCAGGCGCTTAGGCGCGGCTTCAGCCGCCAGCGCCTATGGCCGAGGGTGGCAATCGCCCTTACTTCTGCGCCGCCATGCGCTTCATGTGTAGCTCGTGCGCGCCCTGCTTGAGCGTGCCGAGAGCGACGGTGGCGCAGGTGGGACGAGCCATCACCACCTCGCGCCCCAGGTCGTCGATCAGCGTCTCGAAGCTAAGCTGCTCGACCTCTTCGAGTGTCATCCCCTGCACCATCTCAGTCACATACGACGCGGCGGCCATGCTGATGGTGCAGCCCTCGCCCTCGAAGCTGACCTCCTCGATGCGCCCGTCCGCGTCCACTCTGGCATACATCTCCACGCGGTCGGAGCAGCCTGGATTGCCGCCCACCTGATCGATATCGGCGTCTTCGAGCGCGCCCCGGTTGCGCGGATTATTGTAATGATCCACGAGAAATTCAATGGCTTCCTGACGGTCCATACTCATGAGAATGATGGCCCTTTCCTCAGTGCTTTCTATGCAGCGATGTGAGAAATAATGCCGCGATCTGCAAAACTCCAACAAGCCCGGATGGGATAAGGCAGCGCACCGGGAGTCCCGATGGGCCGCCTTATTCAGTATACCGCGTATGCGTCAGTCAACGGAGTCTCAGGCGTCCTCGCCCTGCTTGATCGGCGCGCCGACCAGGTTGCCCCACTCCGTCCACGAACCGTCGTAGTTGCGCACGTTGGGATAGCCGAGCAACTGGGTCAGCACAAACCAGGTGTGCGCCGAGCGCTCGCCAATGCGGCAGTAGGCGAACACCTCTTTGTCGGGGCTGATGCCCTTGCCGCCGTAGATGGCTCGCAACTCCTCAGCCGACTTGAACGTGCCATCCGGGTTGGCCGCCGTGGCCCATGGAATGCTCTGCGCGCCGGGGATATGGCCGCCGCGTGACGCGCCCTCCTGCGGATAGTTGACCATATGCACCAGCTTGCCGGTGTACTCATCGAGCGAGCGCACGTCTACCAGCGCCGCGCCGCCGCCGCTCACCTGGCCGCTCTCCAGCAGACTCTCCACCTGGCGACGGAAGGCGCGGATGGTGAGATTCGCGTCCTGCGCGGCATAGCTGGTCGGCGTGAACCGCGGGACATCTTTGGTGTAGGGGCGCTTCTCGGCCTCCCAGAGCGTGCGCCCGCCGTTCATCAACCGGGCCTCGCGATGGCCATAGAGCGTGAAGAGCCAGTAGCTATAGGCGGCATACCAGTTGTTCTTGTCGCCATAGAAGACGACGGTGGTGTCGTTGCCGATGCCATAGCGGCTCAGCAGCGCCTCGAAGGCGGCCTTATCCACAAAGTCGCGCCGCACCGGATCCTGCACATCGGTATGCCAGTCGAGCTTGACCGCGTTGGGAATGTGGCCCACCGCCTCATACAAGAGCGGATCCTCATCCGCCTCGACAATACGCACCGTCGGGTCGTCGAGATGCTGCGCGACCCATTCGGTCGTGACCAGCACTTCGGGATGGGCGTATGTCGCCGTGGTGGTCGTCGCGCCTGGAGCTATACCTGCCGCTGTGTCTGTCATGGTCATCCCTCCTCA
>JAICKD010000256.1 GCA_025928125.1 Ktedonobacterales bacterium | reverse complement strand
GCGGGCCATCGAGCAGCCCGCCGCGCGGACCCGCCCCACGCAGCCGCCTGGCGCCGCCTGGCCAGCCGCTCGCCCAGCGCAACGCCCCTATGCGCGCGTCGGCTGGGCGGCGCGCGGGGAGAACGCTCGCCCGCGCGGGGGAAACGTCGCCGCGTTCGCTGCATCGCCCGTGCTATGGCGCAATCCTGCCGCCTGGCTGACCCCGCTTGATCAGGCGCCGCCCGCCACGCCGCAGGAGGCGCGCGTGTCGCTCGCCGCCTTCCTGGCGGTGGTCTGCGTCGCACTGAGCTTGACGGCGCCGTTCAGCCCACTGATGGCCGTCTTCGTGGCGCCGGGCCTGTCGCTGGGCGTCTGGAGCCTCGCGCACATCGGCGAGACGGCGGCCCCGCGCGAGTTTCGCTGGCTTGCCGCCATCGCGTTGGCGCTGGGCAGCCTCTGGCTGCTCGCGCTAATCCTGCACGTAGCGCTCACCCTGCGCTAACGTGAGTTTTGGATAAGCCCTAGCTGGCCATCGTCGTGAGACGATGGTGAAACTGCCTCCCGTGAAGCAGGAACCAAACGCGGTTTCTTCCCTCGTGGAATAAATCGGTACGTTTTGGAGAACGGCTAGCCCACGTAGGCTGCGGTGCAACGAGCGTGGCGGGCGGTCGCCCTTAGACGCGGTTACGACCGCCGGCCAAGCTCTTGCCTATTCGTCGGGGCGCCCTTCCACAGGCGGCGGCGAGGACGCGTCAGGCGCGGACGCGTCAGGCGCGGACGTGGCCACCAAGTCCTGGTTGTCGAGCGGTAAGCCCGGCCGGCGCCGCAGGTAGAAGACTAAGCCTGCGGCGGCGCCAAGGGCGATCACAGCCCCGATCCCACCGGTCACCCACAGCAGCGGGGCAGGAATTGCCACGTTGGGCTCGGTGGGCGTGGTGGACCCTGTGGTCGGCGGCGCGATCACAGTGGCGGTTGGACTAGGCTCCAGCGTCGTCGTGGGGGTCTCCGCCGTCGTGGTGGGCGTCTCCGCCGTCGTGGTGGGTGTGGCCGAGCCGCCACTCTTGCCATCCTTGGAGCCGAGTGTAGTCCCACTGCTTGGCGCGCTGCCAGGGATCGGCGGGTTGGTCAACGAGAACGTGAAACTGCTGTGCGTGTAGTGCGAGTCCCCGCCATATGAGATGATGATCGGACTAATCGCGAGCGAGCCATAGACAGGGAGCGCATCCAACTGCACCAGCGTGTCGCCGTGGGCGCCAACCGCTACAGACTGGTACGTGAAGTATTGTTGATTTGCTGGGCCAAAATGGATGGTCAGATAGCCAGTCGGCGTGGGTAATCCTGGCGCTGGCTGCAGCGTGATATAGAAGGTCAACACCACGCCACGCTGCGTGGTGGTGGGGTTCGTGTAGAGCTTCATGCCCGCGATATGCGCGTTGCCGTTCACCGTGAGGGCATTCGGTATGGTCACCGAAGACCCGTTGTACCTAGTGTCCCCAGCAAAGGAGCAGATCAGCGAATAGGATCCGATCGTCGTGGGCGCGGTAATGTATACGGAGCTTAAGGAGTCTGTCTGCATGGTGACGGGAGGACTCGTCACCGGCCCAGATAGCGACACCGTAAATGTCTCACCCCTTGGCGAGGGAATACCGTTCAGGTAGGTGTTGATCGGAAGGGAGGCGCCGACAAGTACAGTATTGCTGAGAGGTTGGCACGTAACGGAGCTGGGCCCCGTGACCACCGTGAACGAGACCGTATTGCTGGTGGTCGTAACGTGGGTATCGGGGTTCTCATAGCTGGTGGTCGCCGTGTAATTGCCAGGGTCGACATGTCCAATATCGCCAGCAAACGTGAAGGTCAAGCCATCGGCGGAGTTCGATACCCAGTTGACTTGATAACTGTTGGCATTGGGGACGTTCACAAACAAACCGTAGCCCGCTTGCGGATTCTCACCAGGACCTAATGGAACGCCGCCTAGTTGAACCGTCACCCGCACCGCCACATTGGACCCATAAGGGTATTGTGTTTGGGGATTGGTGATTTCAAGCGTCACCGTGTCGCCAGCGGCGTTGGCGCGCGGCGCAGTCAGGCACGCGCCCGTGAGGGCCAATGCGCACGCGAGGATTAGCATCAGTGTAATCGGCGCAAGACGACCCAGCCGCTTGATGGTGTACATGTGCGGGATCCTTCCATACGCGACGGCGTCGTGCGCGGACAGCGGCGCGGGAGGCAGAGTGTCAACCAGGCGCTTTCACTATAGCAGATTGGCGGCGTCGTCGCAAGGACGCCTGCATGTGGGCGCCAGTCTCGCGGTGGGGGCGGTTGTTTGCGCAGTAGAATCCCTCAAGGGCACGCATGATGGCTGTGATGACACGGTTATCGTCGCGCAGAGCGACGTAAAAGCCTGAAAAGAGGTTATGGGAATACGTCCATGAATGTGAGATTTGGATATACACGACCCAGCCATCAAGAGATCGAATGCTGGCTCCAGGCGGAGGGAAGGCTTCTTGGGCTGGTGGCAGTAGGCGATCAGTCCCGCCACAAGGTGAACCAGGAAATTGTACGGGCTACGATGGCAGGAGTGCTCGATCTGGCAGACGTTCTTGAGTTGGTCGTTGACGCTCTCAATGAGCGCCCGCTTGCGAAGCAACAGTTTGTCGGTGTAGGCGAGCCGCCGTTCGCGCATGTTCTTGCGCACTTTGGTGATCAGCCGCAGCCCATGGGTCGTGAAGAGCTGTTTGGCGAGCGCCTGGGAGATATAGTCGCGGTCGCCGAAGAGCTTCCCGAACAGGCGTCGCGCCAGGCGGGGAACGGGACGGCGGTCATCGACATTGCCTGGGGTCAGGCGCACGGCCAGCACCTCGCCGCAGTCGTTGACCACCAAATGCAGCTTGAACCCATAGAACCAGCCGACCGAGGTCTTGCCGCGGCGCGTCGACACGAAAGACGCGGTGCTGCGCAATGCGGGCGTTCTTGCAGACGCTCAGGCTGGTCGAGTCGATAAAGCTGATGCCCGTACAAGCGCCAAACTGTGTCTGCAGGTAGACCCCCAGAGGCAGCAGCACACGTGAGGTGAGCGCCACGAAGCGCACGTAGCTCACCAACTGCGGGAACTCAGCGCGCAGGCGCGTCTGGACGTGCTGCGTATAGAAGCCTTTGAAGGTGCGGTAGCCCGACTGCTGGGAGAGAATCAGGATCGTCATGATCTCACTGGGACTCAGCCGGGTCGCGCGTCGCCGTCGCCGACCCGCCGCCACCTGCTCGCGCTCCCAGAGCGGGCAGTTCCATAGGGCTGTCAGCGCCTTCAGAAGTCGCTATGGCAGAAATTATACACTCTCCAATTGCTCGTGGGCAGCGTAAACCAGGGCAGGCAATGCCTGAGCGCTGGGCACGTGATCACGATGCCTGCATTGACTGCGGCACGACCGAGCACTCGCACGTGGCGCACGGGCGGTGTAAACGCTGTGATGATCGCTGGCGGTATGCTCTTCACAGAAACGCGCGAGATGTACCGTAGCGTGGCCCTCGCCTGTTCAGTTTTATCATGTTACGATCCAAATGTGCCTGCGTTTAGAGTATTGAGAGCTTGTCAAGTGATCATACGTTCCTAAACAATAGCTGTTGTATCTAGCATCACGGCAAAGAAACGGGAGTCGCATCCATGCCACAACCAATTCTGACCCGGCGCGCCTTCCTCGCCGCGACTGGCCTGGGCGCGGCTGCAATGTTGGCGGGGTGTGATATCACTGCCACACCCACGGGGAATATCGCCCCCACCGTCACGCCTCGGCCTTCTCCCCTCCTGGCAGGCCCGTATACGCCCAGGATGCTGATCCTCGGGGAGACCCCAGGCACAATGGCGCTCCCTCAGCCAGAGAGTACGCCGTCGAGTGTGAAGGTCGCCGTCTATTACCCCTCCAGCCTGCACTCAACAAGCCCGATTCATCTCAGCGGCGGTGGGCCGTTCCCAATTCTGCTGTTTGCGCACGCATTTCGCTCGATTAATGCCCCTCCTTCAAACAACCTGCTGGATCGGGACTTCACCGAACTGGGCACCATAATGTTCCATGTAGCCTCCTACGGCTGTGTCTGCCTTGTCCCAGACCTGAGCTGGGCGCCACCGCCAGGTTCCCAGAACGAATTCTCGAGTCGCGCCTCAGTGCTGACGGCATGCTACAAATACCTACTGGACTCGTTGAATGCGACGCTCTTCTCCAACCAATTGGATCTCTCGCATGTCGTGCTGGCCGGGCACTCGACTGGTGGCGGTGGAGCGGTCAACGCAGGGCCAATGCTCGCGGGAGATAGCCACATCAAGTCACTGTCCTACGGCCTCGTCGCTCCCGTGGAAGGATCTATCTTCGGGAGCAGGAACGTACGCAACCTGGTGGTGATAGGAAGCAGCTGGGATATCAACCAAGATGCTGACCCCATGCAGGCTTACACAAACTCAGGGACGCCTAAGACACTGGTCATGATTCCAAAGGCGTCGCACTTCGGCTATACCGACAACCTCTGCCCTTCTGACAATTCATGCAGCAGAACTCTTGTGGAAGACGTAGACGGCGGCATCAGCCGTGATGCCCAGCAGCACACTGCGGCGGCCTACCTGGCTTCGCTGGTGCGTTATTACGCGCTGGGCGATACCACACAGATCCCCTACCTTACTGGCCAGCGGATAGTAGAGGGGCTGGACACCCTGGGCGTCAATGGTATCCAGGTACAATCGAACGGCGTTACTCTGCGGCCATCGCCTGGGCCGAACCTCCCGTAGGTGAGACCTGACACCCGAGATAAGATCCAGTGGATGTGAGGCAATCTATCAGAGAAGGTGACCTGCACTCCCAGCGTATTTCCAACTACAATGAGAAACTGCTTGTTTTCCCAGGCTGTACCTGAAGAAACAAGCAGTTCACGAGATAAAACAACGCCCAGTCGCTTAGCGCCCCCCAGAGCGGCGCGAAATCCTGCCAGAATGCATCTACCGAACAGTACAGGTCGAGTACACTCATCTGCGATGCCTCCAGATCGGGACTGACGGGTTGTTTGAGAACCGCATCATATCCCGACTGAAGTCATTTCGCTTATCCAAGACTCACGTTACGCTAACCCAGGGCTATTCGCCCTCCTCCACGCTCAGGCTGGGGCTGACGGGCGCCGCCCAGCCACGCTGACGCCAGATCTCGTAGAGCGTGACGGAGCCAGCGATGGCGGCGTTGAGTGAGCCAACGTGGCCGCGCATCGGCAGGCTAACCAGCAGATCGCAATGCTCCCTCACCAGTCTGCTGATGCCCTTGCCCTCGTTGCCCACCACCAGCGCGATTGGCCCCTTGAGGTTGGCCTGATCGAAGCGCGTTTTGGCCGAGCCTTCCAGCCCAATACACCAGAGGCCGCGCTTCTTGAGGTCGTCGAGCGTGCGCGTGATATTCGTCACCTGCGCCACCGGCAGGAACTCGACGGCGCCCGCCGAGGTCTTGTCTACCACCGGCGTGAGGCCAGCCGCGCGATGCTCCGGGATGATGACGCCATGCGCGCCGACGACCTCGGCAGTGCGGATCAGTGACCCCAGGTTATGCACATCCTGGATCGCGTCGAGCACCAGCACCAGCGGGTCCTCGCCCAGCTCCTTGGCGCGCAGCAGGATGTCGTCCACGTCCGAGTAGGTGCGCGGCGCAACCAGCGCCACCACCCCCTGATGATTCGAGTTCTTCGAGAGGTCATCGAGT
>JAICKD010000167.1 GCA_025928125.1 Ktedonobacterales bacterium | reverse complement strand
CGCGCAGCATCGACTGGAACGAGTGATTGTGCGCGTTGATCGTACCCGGCACGAGCAGCCGCCGGGGATAACGCTCGACCACCACATCAGGTGTCAGCATGCTGACTGGCTGCACGTCAGTGATGCGCCCGCCATCTACCAGCACAGCCATATCCGGCTGGAAGCGGCCATCGAGCAAGGTCTGTTCGGCGAGCAGCGCGCGGGCTGAAGTTGATGTCATGAGTACTATCGCTTTCGTTGAGACAATGACGTTGGCGACGAGCATGCGGGCAAGGGAGGTGGTGGGCCACGTTCGCGGCATGAATGCCGCGGCTAGTCCCGCCTGCGTACGTCATTATAGAGGCTAGGTGGGATCGATGACTATCAATGTCGAGGTGGTTGATGGCTTCGCGTCTCGCGTGAAGGGTGTAGACGAGCGCCACATCCGCGCGATGATCGCCAGCGGCACGAGCAGCCACGCCAGGTTGGCCAGCAGCACGATCAGGAAGTGCGGAGTGGCATGCGGCCCCGCGAACTCCTCGCCAAGAATGATGGTGACGTTGGTGAGCATGACGGCGCTATAGAGCAGGCTAGGCAGACGAATCCAGTCGCGCCCGTGCGCCCAGGCGTAGATGGCGACGGCATAGAACGGTCCGAAGGCAAGGACATCGATCCAGATCGTCATCTTCCACCAGACTGGACGCGCCATCAGCAGCGGATCGAATGTGGCTCCCCACCAGTGAATCGCATCGACAGCGGGCGCGGGCGGCCAGAGCGGATAGGTGAAGTGGTATGGATTGGCAATGATAATCTGCTCGATATCCACGACATAGGTGATGAAGAGCAGGTTGGTGGCAAAGAAGGCAATGATGAGCAGATCGAAGGGACGTTCGCGAAGGGGAAGAGCGCGTCTGGACATCAGGTATACCTCCGAGCTCTAGAGGCACTGCCAGAGAAATTTCGCGGCACCATCTTCGTCGATAAAGGCGTAGCCAACCCCAACATCACCGAAGTTAACGCTGTAGTCGAATAAATCCCAGTTAAGCTGGGCCAATAACCTCCAATTGCCCGGGCCTGGATACTCTGGATTTTGCAGGAAGGCAGGCGCGCCGCCTATCTTGCTCTCATCGAGGTAAGCACAATACTCGTCCCAGGCGTCACGGGCGCGGAACTCGTTTTCATCCAGCATATCGGGGTCTTCTCCAGGCAGGAGGCGCAACGCATATTCTACGGGAATCTGCTCAGCTGCCCCATCCGGTCGTTGTGTGGTGTGATACAACGTTGGCCCCGTAGCGATGGGTATCGCTGGCCCGCTCCAACCGCCCGGCTGCAAGATTACCGCATTCTCACCGCCATCTGGCAGCCAGGTTCCATCGACAAACGGCTCATCGTCGTACATGAAGATGTACGCCATCTTTGCTTCCAGCAATCCGAAGATCTCGGGGTAAAGCACAAACTGGCCGATGAAGCTCATCGGCTTCCCCGTAGCCCTGCTCAGCGGCCATTGTGGCGCATCCACCCATACCGGCTGGCCGCCAAGCTTGCTCACTGGCTCGACGATTGGGGCTGACGCTGGTTCGGAAGTCAGCACGTATTTCTTGATCACTCGCGCTCCCTCAGAACGTGCGCGACCACTCTTTCGGCCAGCGCTCGACCACCACCTTCTTGTCCGTGTAGAACTCGACGGCGTCGCGGCCCTGGGCATGCATATCGCCGAAGAAGCTATCCTTCCAGCCGGAGAACGGGAAGAAGGCCATCGGCGCCGCTACTCCCACGTTGATGCCGATGTTGCCCGCGCGCGCCTCATAGCGGAACTTGCGCGCCGCCGCGCCGCTGCTGGTGAAGAGACACGCCATGTTGCCGAAGGGCGAAGCGTTGACCAGCGCAATCGCGTCGTCAATCGTCGCCACGTGCATCAGGCTCAGCACCGGGCCAAAAATCTCCGTACGCGCCAGTTCGCTCTCCGGGCTGACGCCTTCGAGCAACGTCGGGCGGATGAAATGCCCCGCTTCGTAGCCAGCGATCTTCGCGCCGCGCCCATCCACCAGCACCGTCGCGCCCTCACGCTCGCCCTGCGCGATCAGCGATTCGATGCGCTGCTGGCTGGCGGCGTTGATGACCGGCCCCATCTGAATTGCGGGATCGAGACCGTTGCCTACCGTGCGCTCGGATGCCACCGCAGCGATCCGCTCGCGGAAGGGCGCCTCCGCCTCACCAACGGTGATAGCGACCGAGGAGGCGAGGCAGCGCTGGCCCGCGCAGCCAAACGACGAGTCGGCGACGATGGTCGAGGTCATCTCCATATCGGCGTCCGGCAGCACGATGACCGGATTCTTCGCGCCGCCCTGGCACTGCGCGCGTTTGCCGTTCGCCGCCGCCCGGCCATAGACATACCTGGCGACCGGCGATGAGCCGACAAACGAGATCGCGCGCACCAGTGGATGATCGAGCAGCGCATCCACCGTCTCGCGACCACCGTTGACCACGCTCACCACGCCTTTGGGCAGATGCAGCTGGTCGATCAGGTCGAAGACGCGCGCCATCGTCATGGGAACCTTCTCGGATGGCTTGAGGATGAAGCAGTTGCCGCAGGCGATGGCGTAGGGCAGGAACCAGAGCGGGATCATGCCGGGGAAGTTGAACGGCGTGATGGCCGCGACGACGCCGAGCGGCTGGCGCAGCATATGCTCGTCGATGCCACGGGCGATGTCTTCGGCGTTATAGCCCATCATCAGCGAGGGAATGCCACAGGCCACCTCGACATTCTCGATGCCGCGCCGCAGCTCGCCCTGCGACTCCGCCAGCGTCTTGCCGCACTCCTGCGTCGTCAGGCGGGCGATCTCGTCAAAGTGCTCTTCAAGTAGGTTCTTGAGCGTGAAGAGATACTGGATACGGTCGGTCGGTGGGGTGCGTCGCCAGTCGTCGAATGCCGCCTGCGCCGCCCGCACTGCCTCGTCCACCTCATCGGCGGATGAGAGCGGAACACGAACGATGGTCTCAGCAGTGGCAGGGTTTCGCACGTCAAGGAACTCAGACGCCTTCGAGCGCCGCCACTCACCAGCGATGTAGTTGTAGACCTGGCCGTCCTGTATCATCTGCCCCTGCCTCGATTCGCATATAACCGACTCCGCATCGCGCTACGTTCGCACCAATGTTACCAAGTCTCGCGCATGCCCGGCTATGGCACAAGTGGCCCGAACCTGTATGCCACTGTTGCACAGCGGGAAACGACGAACGGCCGCGCGCATCCAGGAGCATGAACGCGCGCAGCCGCTGTGTTACGAACGAGGCTAGGCGAGCTAGCTGTGATGCCAGGTATCGCTGAAGCCGTTGCCACTGCCGTTGAGCGCGGAGGGCTGAGCTTTCACGGTGCCGCCGCTCGTCGCCATACCGCATAGCCCGGCCAGTTAGTGCTGCTCGCCGTGCCGTTATTGTGGAGTCGCGGCCTGCTATGGTAGAGCGCGATCTGGCGCCCTCCCGCCGCGCTGGCGGCTACCGGGGCAGCCACGACAAGCTATCACGATAGCCGCGCCTGAATAAGAGCGCATAGGTCTTATACCAATTGTGGTGAGGTTGTTGGCGCAGACCCTCTCCCCCAGCCCCTCCCCACGCCGGGGAGGGGAGCCAGAATGCCAGCAACGCGCCCTCTGGGTCTGGTCCTCCTCTCCCTGCAAGGGGGAGGGGTTAGGGGAGGGGGCCGCTACCCCACCAGTCCCCCTCTCCCTGCAAGGGGGAGGGGTTAGGGGAGGGGGCGGTGGCCCCAGTGTCAGTGACATCATCCCAGGCGAAACCAGTATTACCGCATCGCGCGATAGGCGGGCGCCAGTCTTCTCTGGACGCAACATCCTGAAGGGAGACAGATGTTTGTCTCAGCATACGTCTTCCTGCTTTAAGAGAACAATTGTCCAATAACAAATGTGGTGTGTCGATTCTCCAAATAGTTCGTTGAATTCAGACCTAGAAATGCCCTACTCTCCATCACATAGGCGGAGGCTGGCAATTCCCGCTGATCGGCGGTGAGAAACAACAAGCCGGCAAGATGTTTGCGATCTCCCATCCACTGACAGTTGACTTTCCATGCAATTAGAATTACACTTGAGCAACTACGGCGTTTCTCTGGTTCGTAAGGGTGAGCGATCTATGCCACGTCTTCAGAAAACTATCCGATGTGTCGTCGGCTTTCTCTTCTTGGTCGTCATTCTTTCGGCATGCGAGGGGATTCCAGTCTTTGTAAACTCCACACCCACTCCTGATACCAGCCATCCGCCCGCTCCCTCGAAGACGATCGTTTTTTGTAACGACGAGTCGGGCTCGTACCCACTCTCCTACTTCCAGTCCGCGGCAAGAAAGGTTGCCGACTGGGTTGGTGAGCTTGTGCAGCCTGGTCAGGCTGGCAGCACCATCTATGTGCGCTATATCAACTCGGATAGCTACAGCGATACCGCGTATTTCACCACCATCGATGTGCCTTCCATTCCCTATGAGCCAGGGGAGTTGACACCGCTGCCAACGCCGCCGCCGCTCGATCCGCCCGCCAGAGGAACAGCCACCGCGGCGACCCAGGCGACCCAGATTGCCTACGGCAATCAGAAGACGTCCGTGGAGACGCTCTTGAGCGATAGTCAGAAGACTGTCAAAGCGAAAACGGACCAACTGCGTAAGATGCCCCACCCCGGCACATCTTCCTCGGATATCTGGGGCTGCTTCCAGAAAGCGACCGATCTATTCCTCGGCACCACTGGGCCAAATTTCCTGGTCATCGCCAGTGACATGGAGATCGCCGGCCCGCAGCAAAAGGTGAAGGTCAACCTCAACAACGCCAGTGTCACAGTAATCAACTTCAAGTGCTACGACGCCAACTCATGCTATAGCCGCGAGAACTATTGGGTCGGCGCACTGAAAAACGATCATCCGGGACCAATTCACTTCCTTGACCCGGAATCCACGGCGCAGAAAGACCAGTTGTTCAACTGACCAGAAAGGGCAGACTGAGATGCAAGCGCAGCAAATACTCACCTACATTGTCTACGGTCTCGGTGCGCTTATCGCCTCCGCAATCCTTGCGCTGCTGTACAATTTCGTGGCCATTGGGGTGCTTAATTTGCCCACCTACCTGGCTGCCCTGCTCCTGATCATCAGGAAGGGCCTGGAAATGGTGAGCGACCAGATCGGCCGCTTACGCAGGTTCTGCCTCGAATTCCTCGCGGACAAGGCGACGGGCAGGCTGGGCGCGGGCGACTTCCTTGGCCCGCTGATCTATCTGTTCTTCTTCGTGGTCTTTGTCGTGGGCGACCTGTATGTCGCGATCATCACGATCCCATTGCTGCTGGGGGCTACGCCGCCAAGCAACCTCAACCCGGAGCTTATTGTCTACGCAAGCGCGCTGCTGTATGTGCTGATGTTCGTCGCCATTGCGGCGGTTGCCGCCGATGTCGCCGGACTGACGCATTTTGGCCAGCCGTATCGAAACCTCAGCGGGCGGCCGCAACTCAAGCGCGGACTGGAGATCGCTACGCTGTCGGTGCTGGCCCTGCTCGTCATTTTCGCGGCCTATGTGGGCTGGTTTCGTGGCGGACTGACAAGCGCCAATTCGGTCCAGAGTGATCCCTTGCTCTCCGCGCTGTTCTTCCTGCTGCTCATCATCGCCTCTCTGGCGACAGGCCTGCTGCTGCCATGGGAGTTCGCGGCGTTTGTGGTGCTGCTGACAGTCATCGTCCTCTTGCTTTCCGGCATTCTCCAGTTCGCCATGAATTTCGGCGCCTTCCTGCTCGACAAAATCGCGATGCTGCTGTTGTTCATCTATGCCGCGCTGGCAGAGTTAGGCAGAGCGATCTGGAACTGGCTTAGCCGCATCACCAAAGGGAAGGTCGGAATGGTGCCACGTTACAATCCCCGGCGGAGCGCCGAAGAACTGGTTGATGACTGGTTCGGACACAGAGCTGGGCCGCAGGTCACCTAAACACGAATCGTTTTCGCTTGCCCAGGATGGGCGGGGTAGCTCCTCAGCGACAAAAGCTGCCGACCACTCTGAAAAGAGGAGCTAGCCCCGCTGGCGATACTTGCCGACGCGGGCCAACTCGCGCTCGGCATCGCTTTGAATTCCTCAGTCGATGCCAGGTCCGATAAGACACTATTACATGTTGGTAGCGAGTTTAGCGGAAAGCTGCGGCACAAATGGTAGGTCGCCAACGTCGCGCACTGCTTCGATCAATGTGGCGCGTGTCTGATCAGGTAGGCTATCGAGATCACCGCCCTCGAAATACACCAGCGCTTTCAAGCATTCGCTCGGCTGGAAATTTGAGCCAAACATTGTACGAGCGCCCGCAAGGCCAATATCGAGTTGTACTCCGGCATTAATGAGCGTTGCGATGTCCAGATAGTCCTTCGCCTCAATGCGCTGAAGGATCACTTTTAGTTTGTGCGCGAGGAGATCATTGAGCGAGGCCACCTGAACATCGCCGGGAACCGCAATCTCAGGCTTCCCGATTCGCCCGAAGCCAAGTCCTCCAAAGAAGGAAATCTTCACCTCATGCTGTTTTCGGGGGTCGGGATCATCGTGGGTTTCGCCAGAAGCGGTAGACGAAAATCCTGGTGATACGAGAGCCGTAAACGTATTGAGCTGATCCTGGAGGACAGGCGCGTTTCCAATAAAGGAAAACGTGGCGCGAAGAGCGTCTTTATCCAGAGGTGATTCAGAGAAGAAGTCGAAATCTACCGATGGCCGATGTCCCAGCCGTAACGCAATTGCGGTTCCTCCATAAAGTACGTAGCCGAGCGTACTGGAAGCGCCTAACATTGGCCACAACTCGCGTTGCGCTGGTGGCAGGATATCCAGATGTGGTGTGAAGGAAGCAGCCATCATGATACCCTGCGGTGAGGCAACGGTGGAACTTGCCCAGGCGCAGCCAGACCCAGGCGATAGTGCCAGTACGCCCACGATCGCGGACTGAACATTCCCGCTTCAGCATGCCGCAGAAGATGCCGGGGTACATTCTCGCCAAACGCTTGTAGCATCTCTTGCACGTCGTCGTAGTCGCCAATATCCATGACCTGGGCGATGATGCGTTCAGG
>JAICKD010000453.1 GCA_025928125.1 Ktedonobacterales bacterium | reverse complement strand
GACCATCTTTGATCATGATATTGGCCAGGGTCGCGCCTACGCGCCCGCAGCCAAGAATCAGCAGTCTCATAGTCCCTTCTTCTCCGGGAGATGGCCGGAGTGTATCCTTCATGCGCCTGGCCGCTGAAAACCCTTGTTCACATTGGCATTTGGCGCCAGCAAATTATACATGGGATAGCAAATCATTTGCCAGTTTGCGCCAGTTGCACTACTGTGCAGGGATATCCAGTCGGCCATATCAGGTATCCCCAGGGTAGCCCAGTACTACGTCAACGCTATTGCATACTCAATGCCCATCATAGCACCACATGATAGGACAAAACTCCCTCTCCACCCCGCAAGACCATAGCGGGATCCAAGTCAGGTGGAGAGGATACAAACGGCCAACGCGCCAATCGCCGTGCTAGGGGCTACGAATCAGTAGGCTTTGGCGAAAACCGCCCACGCCGCCGATGGACGCCCACAATGGACGCATACGCCGCTGCCATCGGGCTGTTCCAGCGGCAGGCAGCGGATCGTCGCCTGCGTTTCAGCCTTGATTTGCGCCTCGCACTCAGCGTCGCCACACCACCAGCCCTCGACGAAACCGAGACGCTCGCGGTCGGCCATCAACGCCTGGAACTCCTCATAGCTATTCACCGAGTACGTGCGGCTCTTGCGGAAAGCCAGCGCCTGGTCATAGAGCACCTGCTGAATCTCATCGAGCAGCGTTGTGACCCGCTCGGCCACCGCTTCGCGCGCAACGGTGCGCTTGTCGGTCCGGTCGGTCCGCGGCACGAGCACCACCTGTCCGCTCTGTGCGTCGCGAGGGCCAATCTCTATACGTACCGGCACACCCCGTAGTTCCCAGTGGCTATACTTGAATCCGGGCCGCTCCTCGCGCCAGTCCGCTTTGACACGCACACCCGCCGCACGCAGCGACTGCTCAACCTCACTCACCAGCGCCGCCACGGCCTCGCGCTCCTCATCTTTGCGCCAGATAGGAACAATCACCGCCTGAATCGGAGCTACCCGTGGCGGCATCCGCAAGCCCGACGCATCGCCGTGTACCATGATGACGCCGCCGACCATGCGGGTGCTCGCGCCCCAGCTCGTCGTCCAGGCGATCTTCACCTCGCCATCGGCGTCCTGGAACTTGATATCGAAGCTCCGCGCGAAGTTCTGACCCAGATTGTGCGAGGTCGCCGCCTGAAGCGCCTTGCCATCGCCCATCATCGCCTCCAGCGAGTACGTTCGCAACGCGCCCGCGAACCGCTCGCTCTCGCTCTTGAGGCCCGCAATCACCGGAATCGCCAGCTCCTTCTCCAGAAAGTCCTGATAGACCTGCCGCAGAATCAGCATCGTCTCGGCCTGCGCCTCATCTTCGGTCCGGTGAACAGTATGGCCTTCCTGCCAGAGAAATTCGGTCGTCCGCAGGAAGGGCCGCGTGCGCTTCTCCCAGCGGACGACGTTGCCCCACTGGTTATAGAGCAGCGGCAGATCGCGGTAGCTCTGCACCCACTGGGCATACATATAGCCGATGACCGTCTCCGAGGTCGGGCGCACGACCAGCGGCTCGGCCAGCTCTTCTTTGCCCGCGCGCGTCACCCACGCCACCTCTGGCGCGAAGCCCTCCACGTGCTCGGCCTCGCGCTCAATAAAGCTCTTGGGGATGAACAGCGGAAAGTAGGCGTTTTCGTGGCCGGTCGCCTTGATGCGGTCATCCAGCCGCCGCACCATATTCTCCCACAGGGCATATCCGTATGGGCGAATGACCATGCAGCCGCGCACCGGCGACTCGTCGGCCAGTTCGGTCTTGTAGACAAGATCCTGATACCACTGCGAGAAATCGTCGCGGTCGGCAAGGTCCTCGACCAGCTTCTCCGCTTTCGCGCTGTTCGTCTTCTTGTCGTCAGCCTGTGCTTTGCTCTTTTTGCCCGTCGTATCTGCCACGATGATGCCTTTCCCCTGGCGGCGCCTCACGCCAGGCACATAACTCAACACGCCAAAACAGCGCAACAAAAAGCCCACCCTCCGGACATAAACCCTGGGAGGGCGGGCATATTTCCCGCGGTGCCACCTGCCTTCGGACGCCACCAACCGCCAATAGACGGCGATGGCGAACATCCCTCACTGCCTGCCGCGCCGGAAAAACTCTCGTCGCGGAAGGCTATCCCATGATAACGGTGGATGGCCGATAGCCTTACCCTCCTTCTCACAGAGGTTCGGCTAATGCTCGCGGGATGGGTTCGGCGGGAGTCCCACACCGGCTTGCACTTTCCCGGCTCGCTGCATCGTGGGGCGGTCGCCACCTACTGGTCCCGGTCGTCGCGGACATATTCTGCTAGCAGTCTATGCTCTTGCCAGTGTCAACGTCAAGCGCGACTACGCCTCCTGCTGGCCGACGCTGACAACTTCAGCCTCGGTTACCGGAGCCTGGCGACCCAGGCGCTGCATGGCAACGTCGAAGAACTTGCGCGAGCCAGTGCGCAGAAGCCCGGGATTCTTTCTGAGCACGCCGAGGAAGAGGCCGACGCTGTAGTCGCCACGCAGCAATTCGGCGGCCTGCGCCGGAGAGAGCCGCCGCAGGATCTCGACACCTTCATCCCATCGGGCATCGCTCCAGCGCGCGATGCGCTGATTCACGATATACGAGATGTCCATCTCACGGCCAAATCGTCCGCGCCACTGGCGGTCATACCGACCCAGAAACTGTGCGCTGCTATCGCCTGCCCGCACAGCCTCCGCCGCCACTGCCCCTGCCATCTGGCCGCTGTAGATCGCGAAGCGAATACCCTCGCCCACCAGCGTTGAGCCGTGGCCCGCGGAGTCGCCGGTCGCAATCAGGCCATCCGAGACAAAGCGTTCGACCACACCCTCGGATGGAAAGAGGCCGGTGTGATATTCGACCGGGCTTGATCCGGCAAAGTCGGGCGCAAGCGATGGCAGTCGCTGGACAAATGTATCAAGATACTCGCGGGCGTCTTCATCCACATCGGGACGGATAACGCCAACGCCCAAGCGCACACGGCCCTTACTGCGCGGAAAAGCCCATGCATAGCCAGCGGGCGCTACCTGGCTCCCCATAATCAGATAGAGCGTATCGGGGTTGTAATTGGGCGCGACGAGATCGTATTCCGCTCCGTAGCCATAGCGCTTGAATCCCTGGCGCAGACCCATCTTCGTCACGATGGTGCTCGAAAAGCCGCTGGCATCGACGACAACTGACGCGCGCCACTGGCCCACTCGATTGCGATGGTCCTTCGCGACCACACCGACGACACGGCCATCCTCAAGCATCGGCCCTTCAACCGGCGAGTTGGGATGTAGCGTCGCGCCTGCCCGGACCGCGCGCCCGGCAAGATGCTGGTAGACGCCGCGCACGTCCAGCACACAGCACACTGGCTCGGAGTACTCGAAGCGCGCCTCGCGGTTGGGCGAGAGAAATCTTACGTGCTTGATCGGATGGTAGAGATCGGAGGGGATTCCGAACGCCTTCATATCGGCGACCCAACTCCCGCCGCTGGTATGCACCGGGTAGCCGATTTCCTTCTGCCGTTCGAGCACCGCGACCGATGCCCCGCCGCTTGCCGCTGCCTCCGCCGCGCTCAGCCCGGCTGGCCCGCCGCCCACTATCAGCACGTCCACCGTGCGCACGTCGTCCGTTCCGCTCGCCTGCCCGCTGCCCGTCATGGATTCGCCTCGCTCATTAGTATGTTCAGAGTGCCGCGCACGCGCTGTTTCGCGCCACGTCTTGGACCAGAAATAATTGGCCTCGCGCCGCGCTGATCCAGGCCACTATATCACATACAAGCAGGCAGGCTCACAACGCGGCCAGGGTTGTATG
>JAICKD010000178.1 GCA_025928125.1 Ktedonobacterales bacterium | reverse complement strand
TGGCGGCCAGCCAACGCTGGAGCGTACCATCATCGTCGTCCATGGCGCCTGGCAGAACCGCACCGATCCCGCGATTGGCCTGCTGGCGCTCTGCTGCGCGCTGGCCCGCGCCGGATTCGCCGTGCTGGCGTTCGATCTTCGCGGCCATGGTGAGTCGCAAATCGCGCCCTTCACCCTCGGCTACTCCGAACAAAGCGATATCCTCGGCGCGGTGGATTTCCTGCGCGAGGGCGCGCTCCCCTATCCTGAGCTGGCGCCGCCCGAGTGGATCGGCGGCTATGGTATCTCGATGGGCGCCAGCGCGCTGCTCTACGCCGCCGCGACCGAGCCTGCGATCCGCGCCGTGGTTTCGGACTCCGCCTACGCCGAGATGGCGCCAACCATCGAGCGCGAGCTGCCCCTGCGCAGCAAGTTGCCGCGCTTCTTCACGCCCGGCATCCTGCGCGCCGCCCGTATCCTCTATCACGTGGATGTTGCCTCGGTGCGCCCGGTGGAGGCGGTCGCCGCGATTGCGCCGCGCCCGCTGCTGCTGATTCAGGGCGGCGCCGACGCGATGAACCCGGCGTCGAGCCTGACACATCTGGCGCACGCCGCCGAGTCCACCCCAGGGGCGCATGTGGTGACCTGGCGCGTGCCAAATGTTCCCCATGCGCAGGCGTTCCACCAGGATACTGAGGCGTATGTGAGCCTGCTCATAGCATTCTTCGCCAATGCGTTTCACCATAACGTTCGACCAGCGGCAGCGCATGCCGACAAAATCGCCGGATAAGGAGAGGCTATGGCCATCGCTCGCCGCACACTGCGCCCCGCCGCATGCCCCGTGCCGATACCACCGATGCCGCGCCGACCCGCGCCCAGGGTCGCATTGAGCACACAGCTCTCGCCCGCCGCTGTGGAACGCCGCTGGCGCCTGCTCTCCGCCTCGCGCGAAAGCCGCGAGGCGCTGCTCGACGCTCCCACACTGGATGCACTGGGGCAGTATCGCGGCAGTATCGAGACCTGTATCGGCGCGCTACAGGTACCTGTCGGGCTGGCGGGACCGCTCCGCATCGAGGGCGCGCACGCGCATGGCGACTACTACCTGCCGCTGGCGACCACCGAAGCGGCGCTGGTCGCGTCCTACAGCCGGGGAGCGCAACTGATCGCCGAGGCGGGCGGCTGTGAGGCGCTGGTACTGGCCGAGGGCATCGGGCGCTCGCCGGGCTTCGCCTTTGCCAGTCTGCGCGAGGCGGCGCGATTCGCGGAGTGGGCGCTGAGCCAGCGGCTCGTCTTCAACGGCTGCGTTGCCGCCACCACCAGCCACGGACGGCTAAAAGAGATGCGCGCAATCATCGAAGGTAACCACGTCTATCTGCATCTCGACTTCCTCACGGGCGACGCCGCCGGGCAGAATATGGTGACGCTGGCGACCGAGGCGATCTGCGCCCACATCCTCGCCGAGTCGCCGGTCCAGCCGGACTACTGGTTCCTGGAGGCGAACTACTCCGGCGATAAGAAGGCCAGCGCCCGCTCGTTCGTCGGTGTGCGCGGGCGGCGGGTCAGTGCGGAGGTGACGGTTCCGGCGGAGTTGGTGCGAAGGCGCTTGCGCACAACGCCCGAACGCATGGCCGACTACTTTCGCATGGGCGCGCTCGGTGGCGTGCTCAGTGGCACACTCGGCGCGCAGGGCCACTACGCCAATGGGCTAGCCGCGCTCTACCTCGCCACCGGGCAGGATGTCGCCTGCGTCGCGGAGTCGGCGGTTGGCGTCACGCGGATGGAAGTGACCGCAACGGGCGACCTCTACGCCGCGGTGACGCTGCCCAGCATCATCGTCGGCACGGTCGGCGGCGGCACAAGCCTGCCGGGGCAGCGCGCCTGCCTCGAACTGATGGGCCTCGCCGGGCCAGGACACGCCGCCGCGTTGGCAGAGGTCTGCGCCGGGCTTTGCCTCGCGGGCGAGCTTTCGCTCATCGGAGCGCTCTGCGCGGGCCACTTCGCGAGCGCGCATCGCAAGCTGGCCCGCGATATCCGTTACCAGCCGAAAAATCGGGAAGGCGGCGAAAATGCCTAACGACGCACCCATTCAGGCGAATCAGACGAATAACGACGTTGCGGCTACCATGCTACGCGCGAAGCAGCGGCCATCGTTTCCGGCGCGGATGTGGGTCTATCAGCGCGAGCGCTTCCCACTGGCGACGCATGTCCCGCTCATCGCCGCGTTCAGCTTCTGCACGCTCACCTTCTCGATGCTGGCGCGCGGCGTCGTGGCGCTGCCGTCGCTCAAGGCCGTCGTGGTTGCCTTCTGCACGGCGCTGCTCTTCTTCCTGGAGATGCGGATCGCCGACGAGTTCAAAGACGCCGACGAGGACGCCCTCTACCGCCCGTACCGTCCGGTGCCGCGCGGCCTTGTCACGTTGCGCGAGTTGGCCATCGTCGCGGTGGCGGCGGGCGCCGTGCAGACGCTGCTGGCGCTCTGGCTCTCCCCGGCGCTGCTGCCATTCCTGCTGCTGACATGGGCGTACCTGGGGCTGATGTGCCGCGAGTTCTTCGTGCGCGACTGGCTCAAGGCGCATCCATCGACCTATATGTGGAGCCACATGCTGATTCTGCCGCTGATCGACCTCTACGGCACCGCCTGCGACTGGCGCGTCGCCAATGTCGCGCCGCCGCTTGGCCTGGGCATTCTGCTCTTCGTCAGCTTCGCGAATGGCTTCATTCTCGAAGTGGGGCGCAAGATTCGCGCGCCCGAAGACGAAGAATATGGTGTAGTAACCTATACCGCGCACTGGGGACGCCAACGCGCCGTGCTCGTTTGGCTGATTGCGCTGACCGTTACGGCAATCGCGGCGGCGCTGGCAACCTTCCAGATCGAGACGCCGTGGGAGATCGCCGCCTATGTGGCGGTAGCCGCGCTGGCGGTCGTGATGGGGCTGCGCTTCCTGCGGCGGCCCGCGCCGGGCAGTGGCAAGTCCATTGAGTTAGTCTCCGGCCTCTGGACGCTGGTACTCTATCTGAGCCTCGGCGCGATTCCCCTGGCGCTGCGCCTGACGTTCGCCTGACGTTCGCCTGACCGTTGGAGGTTTCACCGATGCGCTATATCATCCAGCCAGCAGCGGACGCCACCCGTCAGCAAGTCGGCGGGAAGGCTGCCGCGCTGGCGAACCTCCAGCAGGCGGGCTTTCCGGTCCCCGACTGGTTCGCGCTCGATCCCGCCGCGTTCGATGATAGCCTCGCTGCCGCCGAACGCGCAAGACTGGCCGCCGCCTGCGAGTCGGGCGACGATGCCGCCGTCACCGCCGTGCTGGCAACCCTGACGCTTGATGATGCCGCACTGGCCGAGCTAACCCAGGCCGTCGCCACACTCTCACTCGATGGTCAGCCGCTCGCGGTACGCTCCTCCGCCAGCGATGAGGATGGCGGCGCGCATTCCTTCGCGGGGCAGCTTGCCTCTTACCTGAACGTCGCGCCGGAGGATGTGGCCACGCGGGTGGCCGATGTTTGGCGCTCGGCCTTCAGCGCGCGTATCCTGGCGTATCGCCGCACGCATGGGCTGGATACTGTCCCGCCCGCGCCCGCCGTGCTCATCCAGCAGATGGTAGCGGCGGACATATCGGGCGTCGCCTTCAGCGCGGACCCCGCCACCGGGCGTCGCGGCGTCGCCGTGGTCAGCGCGATTGCCGGGCTGGGTGAGGCGCTCGTCTCCGGCGCGAGTGAGGGCGAGACGGCGACGGTGGACCGCCTCGGCGTCATCGAGCGCATTGGTCAGACTGAGCAGCGGCCGCTGTTGAATGACGACCAGCTACGCGCGATTGCCGGTCTGGCGCGGCGCTGCGAGCAGCACTTCGGCGTTCCGCAGGATATCGAGTGGGCGATTGCGGGTGGCGAGATATACCTCTTGCAGTCGCGGCCCATCACGACGCTGGCCACGCTACGTGATCCCGACGGCGCGTATGCCCTCTGGGATAATAGCAACATCGCCGAAAGCTATGGAGGCGTCACGACCCCGCTCACCTTCTCGTTCGCGCGCCACGCCTACGAGGAGGTCTACCGCGAGTTGTGCCGCCTGCTCGGCGTCTCCGAAACCGAAATCGCCGCCCATGCCGATACCTTCCGTCGCATGATTGGCCTCGTGCGCGGGCGCATCTACTACAGCCTCTTTAGCTGGTACGACTTGCTGGCGCTGGCCCCTGGTTTCAGCTCCAACCGTCGCTTCATGGAGCAGATGATGGGCGTCAAGGAGGAGCTACCGCCCGCGCTGGCGGCGCGTCTCTCCGCCAATGGTGGCCGCATGCGCCTGCTGGATGCGCTGAAGCTGGTGCGCGCGGTGGCCAGTCTGGCTCGCCACGAGCGACGGCTGCCACGCGACATCGAGCGCTTCTACGCCCGGCTGGATGCGGCGCTGGCGCCCGGCGATATACCGCTGGAGGCGATGCGCCCCGACGAACTGGTCACCCACTACCGCGACCTGGAGGGCAGGTTGCTGGCCCACTGGGACGCACCGCTGGTGAACGATCTCTTCGCCATGCTCTTCTACGGGCTGCTGCGGAGGCTCTGCATCGCCTGGTGTGGCGACAAGGCAGGCACGCTGCAGAACGACCTTGTCGGCGGCCAGGGCGGCATCATCAGCGCCGAGCCTGCGCGGCGGGTGCGCGCGCTCGCCATACTGGCGGCAGCCTCGCCAGAGCTAACTGATATCCTGCGCACCGGCGCCCCCGACACCATCCAGCGCGAGATTGCGCGCCACCCCGCGTTTGCCGAGGAGTATCAGGCGTATCTGGCGAAGTTCGCCGACCGCTGCCTGGAGGAGTTGAAGCTCGAAAGCCCGACGCTGCGCGACGATCCCACGCCGCTGCTGCGCGCCATCGGCCACCTCGCCCAGCGTTTCGCATCCCAGGAAAGCGTGTCAGCCGCCTTGTCCGCGAGTGACGCGCCCGACCAGTCGAAACGCGCGCTGGCCGAGCGCACGGTGCGGCGGCGACTGGCGTGGCATCCCGTGCGACGGGCGGCATTCAACTTCGTGCTGGCGCGGGCGAGAGCGCGGGTGCGCGACCGTGAGAATCTGCGCTTCGAGCGCACGCGCGTCTTTGGCCGGGTGCGCCGCATCTTCACCGAGCTTGGCCGCCGCTTCTACGCGCTTGGTCTGCTAGAAAATCCGCGCGACATCTTCTATCTCGAAGTCGAGGAGGCGCTTGGCCTGGTGACTGGCACCGCCACGACGACCGATCTCAAAGGGCTGGTGGTCGTCCGTCAGGCGGAGTTTGCCCGTTGGCGCGCGACTGAGCCGCCGCCCGACCGTTTCGAGACACGCGGACTGGTCGCTGTCGGGCCACTGGCGGCGCGACTCATCCCGACCAGCAATGAACATTCAGCTAGCAATGCGACCGATCAGCGGAGCGGCATCGGCTGCTGCCCCGGCGTGGTACGCGGACGGGCGCGCGTCGTGACCGACCCGAAGGCCGCCGAGGTGCGCGCGAGCGAGATTCTGGTGGCGGAACGCACCGATCCCGGCTGGATTCTGCTCTTCGCGGGTGCGGCGGGCGTCGTGGTCGAGCGCGGCAGCGTTCTCTCGCATTCGGCCATCGTCGCGCGCGAGTTGGGCATCCCGGCGGTCGTCTCAGTCGCGGGCCTCACCTCCTGGCTCAAGACCGGCGAGATGATCGAGGTCAACGGCACGTCCGGCGTCATCACGCGCATCACCGAGGATGCGCAGCCCATCGGGGCGACCCCAAGGGAGGCCAGCCATGTCCAGTAGCTGGCGGCCCCCTCCCCTAACCCCTCCCCCTTGCAGGGAGAGGGGAACTATGCTGAGCGTTCAAGGCGTTCCGGCGAGCATCCGAAACGTTCGATCAGTTCTTCCCGTCGCCCTCCGTCGCACTGGTCGCCTTGGCCCTCTCCCTGCAAGGGGGAGGGTGGCCGAAGGCCGGGAGGGGGCCGCCCGCGCATCGTCCTCCATCACCGCCCGCGCCGACTTCTCCGCCATCCGCTACGCGCAGTGCTGGGAGGACGCCGACGTGCTGCTGGCCGGGCTGGCCGTCCAGCCGGGGGACAGCTGCCTCTCGATAGCCTCTGCGGGAGACAACACACTGTCCTTACTGGCGCAGTCGCCGGGACACGTGCTCGCAATCGATGTCAGCGACGCGCAGTTAGCCTGCCTGGCGCTTCGGGTCGCTGCCTATCGGCGACTGGAGCATCCCGAACTACTGGAACTGATCGGGTCGCGCCCGAGCGAGCGCCGCGAGGAGCTATATCTCCGCTGCCGAGGGGGTCTCTCGCCCGACGAGCGCCGCTTCTGGGACGCGCATCTGGATGTGATACGCGCTGGCATCGGCGGCGCGGGCAAGTTCGAGCGCTACTTCCGGCTCTTCCGGGAGCGCGTGCTGCCGCTGGTCGAGAGCCACGCGAAGGTGGCCCAGCTGCTGGCTGGTGGCACGCCGGAGGAACGGCAGGCGTTCTATGCCAACGAATGGGACACCTGGCGCTGGCGGCTGCTCTTCCGTCTCTTCTTCTCGCGCGCGCTGATGGGCCGACTGGGGCGCGACCCGGAGTTCTTCGCCTATGTCGAGGGCAGTGTGGCCGACCGTCTGCTCCAGCGCACCAGATATGCCCTGACCGAGTTGAACCCGGCGGAGAATCCCTATCTGCAGTGGATTCTGACCGGCACGCACCTGAGCGCACTGCCATACGCGCTGCGCCCAGAGAACTTCGACGCCATTCGCGCCAACCTG
>JAICKD010000666.1 GCA_025928125.1 Ktedonobacterales bacterium | reverse complement strand
GATCGCCCGACTGGAGCAGGCCGCCGAGGCCGATCCGCGTTGCCAGTTACTCGTGATGACGTTGCTGGCGACAGGTCTGAAAAAAGAGGAGTTGATGGCGGTCGCGTTACGCCATGTGGACCTCTCTGACCCGGAGGAACCCGCGCTCGAAGTGCATTTCCCCGGACAGGCGAAGCGACGGCGCGAGCGGCGCATGGCGCTGCCAGCGGCGTGGACGGACGTCTTTCAGCGCTATGTTGAGCGCTACCAGCCGCGTGAGCGCCTCTTCGAGTGTACCGACCGTAACCTGAACTATGTGCTCGCCGCCGCCGTCAAGCGCGCCGACCTCGACAAGCGCGTGACGTTGCAACTGCTGCGCGATATCTTCGCGGTGCGCCAGTTGCGCGCGGGCGTCTCGATGGATGAGCTGCGTGAAAAACTGGGCTTGTCGGAAGAAGCCTGGTATGAGATTGCCGAGAAGTACCGCAAGCTTGCGTTCCCGGCCTAGGAGGAATTAGCAGATGCCACTCTCGCCTTCCCCATTGCTCCCCGGCACGTCGCCGCTTCCAGCGCCGGGACGCCGCCCTCCGGGACGACGGGCGCTGAGCATGGGGGCTGTAGTGGCTCTCCCGCTTCTCGTCGTGCTGCTGGCGGGCGGCCAGTTTGTTCTGCCGCACATCCTATTTCTGGCGCCGGGGATGCTGGCGCAGACAGGCAACTCAGCGAATGGACAACTGAGCAACAGTGCGCCCTTCCAGGGTTTTACCATGATGTGGATGCGCCGACAGACGAATGGCGGCTATGACACCTCCGCTTCGCTGGATAACATGACATTCGAGGCGAAGACGTACCATATGAACAGCGTCATTATCCCGGTGGTGGCCGACATGCCAATCCGTAGCTCAAGCGCACTCGCGTGGCATCCGACTGACAAAGGCGATAAAGACACCTTTGATGATAGCATCTATCTCCGTGCGATCAACGATGCGAAGAAGGCGGGCCTGACGCCGATTCTTGAGCTTCAGGTGCGCCAGCAGGATCAGTTGAGTGGCGCCAACGAGACGAGCCAGTTTGTCGGGGTGGCATGGTCGAATCTGACCTCGAACTTCAGCATTTATGGCGAGAAGGATCCGATCGGTGTGCTGGAGCACAAGTGGTTCGATAACTATACCCAGTTCGCGGTGCATTTTGCGCAACTCTCCGAACAGAACCATCTGCCATACTTCATCATTGGCGACCAACTGACGAACACCACAGTGGACACCGCGCGAACGACGGCCAAGGCTGACGCCAAAGGCATCGACCGTGGCGTGCCGGGTGAGTCATTTCCCAATTGTTCTGGTCGGCGCGACTGCGGCTGGCGGCATGTGATCCATGCGTTGCGCTCGCCCACGTATGCGACCTTCATTGGCCATACGTCTCAGACAGGCGCCGGATACACCGGCAAGTTGATCTATGCCGCATCCTGGGGCGGAGCCTCTGAAGGCGCCACGAGCAGCGAGTTTGACCATATCACCTGGTGGGACGCGGTGGACTACATTGGCGTGGATGCCTATTTCCCGCTGACCCAGAATGCCGATGTCGGCGTGACTGACCTGGTGAACGCATGGCATGGCAAGGGGCTTGATCTTCAGGGCAATGGTGATATCTACGGCAAGCTAGAAAAACTCGCCTCGACGTTCAGTCGCCCAATTCTCTTCACTGGTGCGGGCTATGTCAGCGCGGCGGGCGCCAATGGCGCTCCCCTCACCGCTTCTTCGGATAGCCCCGACCAGAACGAGCAACTCAACGACTTCCAGGCGCTGTTCCAGGTCTTCTCTGCCGCGCCATTCTGGCAGGGGGTTATGTGGTACGCCGACCAACCACTCGCCGCACGGAGCGCGCGAAGCGACTGGGCGACCAGTAGCTACTGGGGCGGCGATACCCTGAAGGATAGTAAGCTGGCGGGTCAGTGGCTGGCGCAATACTATACGGCAAGCCCGCTCGATAGGTAGCGGCGCGGGGAGGGCGCTAGCCGTGCGCGCCGAAGCGACGAGCGGCCTCACGTTGCCAGGCGTCGGCCAGCGCCTTCAACTCGATGGGCAGCCCGGCGACCATCAGTAAGACCGTGTCAGCCTCTGCGGCCAGCCGCGCGTTGACGCGCCCGAGACAGTCGCGGTAGACGCGCCCCAATGGATAGGGTGGCACGACTCCCATGCCCACCTCATTGGAGATGACGATGAGCGTGGATGATTGTGCGCGCCAGGCGTCCAGCAGGTCGCCGATGGTTCGGTCTACCGATTCCTCTGCCACCGCGCTCGTAAAGTCTTTCACGTTGGGATTGTTGTGGTCGTCCACGTGGGCGAGCAGGTGATTGGCGACGAGCAGCGTCACGCAGTCGAGGAGCGCCACGGGCGCGGCAGTGGTGAGTAGAGCGCTGGCGGGATTGCGTGGCTCCTCCATGGTGAGCCAGTGTGTTGGGCGGCTCGCCTGATGGCGCGCGATGCGTTCGCGCATCTCGTCGTCGCTGGCGGTTGCGGTGGCGATATACAGCACAGGCGCTTCCCCGGCCAGCCGTTTTGCCAGGCTCTCACCGTAGGCGCTCTTGCCGCTACGCGCGCCGCCTAGCACCACTATCAGCTGTGGCTTGGCCTGAGATGCCATAGATGTCATGGTGTCATCCGCTTCCATT
>JAICKD010000059.1 GCA_025928125.1 Ktedonobacterales bacterium | reverse complement strand
GCCGAGCGATTCGGCGTGCCAGCGGATGTCTTCATCGGATGAATTAGCCGCGGCATTCATGCCGCGAAGGGCGCCTACCTCAAACCTCGCCCGCACTCAACTATCCGACGCGCTCACTCCTGCGCGGCGAGGAAATCGGCCAGGTCGGGCGGCAGTGGCGCATCGAAGATCAGCCACGCGCCCGTCGTGGGGTGGACGAACTCCAGGTGCGTGGCGTGCAGAAACTGGCGCGGCGGGAGCGGCAGCTGTGGCCGACCATAGACGCTGTCGCCGACGACCGGATGCCCCACCGAGGCGAGATGCACGCGAATCTGATGCGTGCGCCCGGTCTCAAGCTGCAATTCCACCAGCGAGCGCCCGCGAATCTCGCGCAGCGCCTTGAAGCGGGTACGCGCCTCACGTCCGCCGTTGACCTCGCTCACCAGCGCCATCCGCTGGCGGTGGCGGGGATCGCGTCCGATGGGCGCGTCGATGACGCCCTCCGGCGCGGGCATGCGTCCCTCCACCAGCGCCAGGTAACGCTTGACCGTGCTATGCTCCTTCATCTGCTGGGCCAGTGCGGCATGCGTCTGCGCGTCCTTCGCGATCACAATCAGCCCGGACGTATCCTTATCCAGCCGGTGGACGATGCCCGGGCGCGACGCATCGCTGCCAGCCTCCAGCCCTGGGAGGTGCGCCAGCAGCGCGTTCACCAGCGTGCCGGTAGCGTGGCCTGGCGCGGGATGCACTACCAGCCCGGCGGCCTTGTCCACCACCAGCAGGTGCTCGTCCTCGTAGATCACTCGCAGCGGAATCGCCTCGGCCTGTGGCGGCGACTCGCCCTCAGCCCCCACGACACCAGCGGCGTTGAGCGCGCCCGCGTCTAGCTCGATCCGCTGGCCCACTTCGAGCAGATGGCTGACACGGACAGACTTGCCATTGACGCGCACCGCCCCCGCCTTGATGGCTGCCTGCGCCCGTGTGCGTGATAGCTCAGGGTATAGCTGCGCCAGCGCGCGGTCCAGCCGCTCGCCGTCGAGGGTCTCGGTCACTTCGATGACGGTGGGCGCGGGCAGGCGGTCGTCCGTCTGCTGCGACGCGGACTTTTTCGTGCGGGCGGCCACCTAGTCCTCCGCTGGCGTTTCCGCCGTGTCGCTCGCTGAGAGGCGTCGGCTGCTGGTGGGGCGCTCGCCCTCGGTACCCATGCGCCAGATCATAAAGGCCAGCAGCACTACGCCGATGGAGATGGCGCTATCGGCAACGTTGAAGACGGCAAAGTCGAAGTGGATGGCTGGAATCTGAAAGTGGATAAAGTCGACGACGTAGCTGTGCGAGAAGCGGTCAATCAGGTTGCCGATTGCCCCGCCCAGCACCAGCCCAAACGTCAGCTTGAGCGCCAGCGAGCCAGTCTCGCGCGAGCGCCAGTAGAGATACACGATGACGCCGATGGCGATGGCAATGAAGAGGAACATCACCGTCTGGTCTTCGAGCAGGCTGAAGGCGACACCTGGATTCCGCACAAGTTCCAGTGAGAGCACCTGGCCCAGAATGGGTACGGTATAGCCCTCGGGTTTCGTGCTGAAATAGGAGACGACCCAGTGTTTAGTCAGCTGGTCGAGTATGATAATTAGCAGGCCCAGGCCTACCATCGCCAGATCACGCTGTCGAGCAAGGCTCATGCATTCTCCTCATGGGGTCGTCTCGCGTTCGACGATCTCCTGACATTCCAGGTCATAGACGGCGTAGGGCAGCGCTTCGAGCCGCCGCGCTTCGATGGGCTTGCCACAGCGCTGGCAGAAGCCATATGTGCCGTCGTCCAGCCGCTGCAGCGCCGCCCGCACCTGCTCCAGCAGTGTCCGCGAGTTGCCGAGCACCAGATTGCTGCGTTCGGCGTCTGCCATGGCGTCGGCCTCCTCGGCGGAATGGCCGCGCGTGCCGCCACTATCGCTGATCGGGTCCGATGGAATGACGGCCTCATCGCCCTGGGTGCGCTGGTAGATATCATCTTCCAGCCGCTGGCGATCCGCTTCGAGTCGCTGGCGAATCGCCGCCGCATCGTAGTGTACCATAGTTCAGTTCTCTCCCGGTGGCTGTGCTATCCGGGCAGGCGCGCCCGGATTCTATCCCACCGTCGCCTCGCTCCGCAAGAGTGTTGCCACGTCCAGCGCTGGCAGCGTCTGGGTATCCTCGTTCGCCAGTTCTTCGGCGGCGACCGCCTCGTGCAGATGCTCCAGCAGGAACCAGTTATAGGGGTCGGGCCGACAACTGGGATGGTTCTCGCGCGCTCTGGCCAGCGCCTCCTCGGCGGAAAGCCCCTCCAGCAGCATCAGCGCGGCGCAACAGACCGTCGAGGAGCGATTGACCCCGGCGTAGCAATGCACCAGCACCCGCTGTCCCGCCCGCAGCCGCCCGACGACCCAGCGCGCCTCCGCCAGCAGGTCGCTCATGTCCATGCCGATAGACATCTCACCCTTCCGGGCGAAGCGGTCATTCAGGTGACGGCCTGCATGCGCGACCCAGGGGTTATCCAGCTCGCAGAGATTGAGGACCGCGTCAATATCCGGGCGAACAGCGGTCTGGTGGCGCAGGCCGCCGATGAAGAGCCGGTAGCGATAGCGGCGGTTGCCGAGCGCAATGGTAATCGGGTCGCCATTAAACCGATGCAATACCTTCTGACGTTCCGGCACAAGACCTACGGGATGGGGCGGCGTGTTGGACCAGCGCCGCGGAAACGCGACTGGTTGCGATTCGCCAGCGCGGTCTTCTACCAGGAAATCGCTGGCTCGCAGCATGCAATCGGCCGACTCTTGCGTAAAGATGAGGACAATCTTGCCATAGTCTGGCCCGCTCCAATGGAGCACGCCCATAATCGTGCGCACGCCGTGCTCAGGAGGCACACGGTCGAGATGTTCCAGAACAGGGCTGCGCTGGACCCACTCAGCGCCAATGAAGCGGAGCGTTCGGGGATAGTATTCCGCTTCGACCCGCTCCTCCGGCCAGAGCGGCGTGCCACAGGGCTGTGGCGGCTTCACCAGCCGAAGCTCCTCGAAGTCGAAGAGGATGTCGGTGGCGTTCTCGCCGCTGGCGGACGGTTCTTCGCGAATGGCGACCAGGCGCGCGCCAAAGAGGATATCGTGATAGGGGAAAGGGTGGTTACGAATGCGGGGAGATACTTTGCCCATCAATCTTTCATCCTTTGAGGTGTTGAGTAGTACCACCAGGCACAATACGGAGCGCGAACGGCGGGGCAGAGAGCACACAGAGCAATGCTGGCGGAGAGCGCCACGCCACATCGGCGGCTTCATGACTCACCCGATGGGTACTGGCGCTCTGCCGTGGGTTATCGCTTGCCCTGGCGGCGGCGGCGCAGGCGATCCGCCGAGCGCACCTGCGCGTATTCCGAGTCGTGCGCGCTACTTGCGCCATTGGCGCTGGCGCTCTTTGCGCCGTTCGTCCCCTTGGCCGCGCTGCTGTTCTTGCCATTGTCACTGCCCTTGGCCGCTGCGGCTGGCTTGGGCGCGGCTTTGACGGTGGAAGTGGATTTCGCGCCATTCTTCCCGCCCTTGGCGTTTGCCTGCGCCTGGATCTGCGACTGTGTCTCGGCATAGCGGCGCTGGGCGCGCGTCTTGTGGGGGCCAGTGGACGCGCCAGTCGCCGTCTTATTCGACGTTGAGCCGCCTGACGCCTGACGCTGGGCGCGGGCCTGCGCCTGGGCGCGTGCGCCAAAGAAATCGCGCGGGATGAGGTTGAAGCGAATCAGCAGGAACCACAGGCCAATCACCGCGCCGCCATAGAGCAGCAGGAAAGGTGTGACCCAGCCCAGCAGCGGGGTGTTGGGTGGCAGTAGATGGAGCGTTTCGAGCGGCGGCTTCTGTCCGGGTTGGGTCAGCCAGCCATCGACAATTAACAGCACATACATGATGAACTGCGAGGCGATGAACCAGATCAGGATGCCAAAGAACGACTTGAAGATCGTGCCGCCCGCGCGCTGCCGTGGCTTGCCGTTCGCGCTGGGCGCGGTGGTGAGCGATGGACGCAGCCGTGACAGCCAACTGCCCTTCGGGGCGGGTGAGGTCGCCGGTGGTGTCTTGGGTGTTGGCGCAGGTGCGCGCTGCGTCCCCTTGGGCGGCGACTTTACCGCTGGTGGTGTCTGTTCTTTCGTCTGCGCCATACTGATCCTGCCTCCGCGCTGCCTGCGCCGCATTCCTGATAAGTGGGTGATAAACCAAAAATTCCAACCGGCCTCACCATGCGTGTCGCCTGCCGAGAAAGACGGTCCGGCAATCCACGCATCTGTGGCCTTCACCTCACAGTATACAATACGTTGCCCGCGCATTGGCGCCGCATTGATGGCCCGTTTGCCACGTTTCCTCTCGCGGTGCGGCGCCTACCAGTCGTTGCGCTGGCGGCGGATCGGCGGCGCTCCGATGTCTGGCGGCGAGGTGCGCAGTGGGTTGTGTGCGGGGTTATGCGTCTGGTGATGTGGCGGCTGATGCGGCGGCCCCATCGTCGAGAGACGTGGCGGCGCGGTGGGCGGGATAGGTTTGGCGGGGAGGGGCAGCGGCGCGGTCGAGATGTGGGACAGTTGCATCTGGAAGTTGCGCAAATCGCGGTGCAGCTCGCCCGCATCGTGATAGCGGTACTCCAGGTCTCGCGCCATGGCGCGCCCGATGATCGCTTCCAGCTCCGGCGGCACCGACGCCACTAGCCGACTCGGCGGCTTCGCCGTCCCCGAAAGAATCGCGTCGCTCATCTCGGTGAGCGTCTGGCCGCGATAGGGGCGGTGACCGGTGAGCATCTCATACATCGTGATGCCCAGCGCATAGACATCGGCGCGCCCATCCAGTGTATGCCCCAGCAGTTGTTCCGGCGCAACGTAATAGAGACTGCCGACAACAGTTCCCGCCACGGTGATGCTGCGGGCGCCCTCGATGCGCGCCAGGCCGAAATCCAGCACCTTGACACGGCAGCGCTCGTTCACCAGCAGATTGTCGGGCTTGATATCGCGGTGAACGAGCCGCCCCTGACGATGGGCGTAGGCCAGCGCGTCGGCGGTCTGCATGGCAATCTCGACCACCGTTTCCAGCGGCAGCCGCTGGCGCTCCTTGAGCATCTGGCCAGCCGTCGAGCCGGGAAAATACTCCATCACGAAGTAGATGTGCTCACCCTGGCGCCCGGCGTCATAGACCCGCACGATATTCGGGTGATCGAGCGATGAGACGATGCGCGCCTCGCGGATGAAACGGGTAATGAACGAGACATCGGTGGCAAGCTCGTCGAGCAGCACCTTGACCGCCACGGTGGCGCGCTTGGGGAGATAGGTCGCCCGATAGACCGCCCCCATCGAGCCTGAGCCAAGCTCGGCATCCAGCACATAGTCGCCCAGTTGCTGTCCAACGAGTGAGCGCAAGGTGATCCCCCTGACCGTGGCCGCCAGACATCGTCGTTCTGGCTGTTCTGGTGACTGTGACGAGGGAACGCGGCGTCAGTCACCCGCGCACGCTTGCAATGGACGAAAGGCCTAGTTCCTGGCGGGCTTTGGTGGCGCGTAGCCGTCGGCCTCGCCCTCAGCCTGACTAACGGCGGGCGGCTCCTCCTGGCTGGAAGCGTCAGGCGCGGCGCCCTGAGCATCCTCGGCCCGGAGCGCGGCGATGACCTCCGCGCTCATCTTGGCGCTCTGTGCCGCCGCCGGGAATGTGCGCTCGCGCACCTCGGCGACGTACGCCTGCGCCGCCTCGCGCATGGCCGCGCCCAGTTCCGCGAACCGCCGGGTGTGGCGCGGCGTGAAGTCCGGGAACAGCCCCATGATGTCATGCACCACCTGCACCTCGCCATCGCAATACGGACCCGCGCCGATACCAATGGTGGGAATGCTCGTGCGCTCCGTCACCAGCCGCGCCAGCTCCGCCGGGACCAGTTCCAGCACGACGGCGAACGCGCCCGCCTCTTCGAGCGCCAACACATCGTCCAGCAAGAGCCGTGCCGCCCGCTCGGTCTTGCCCTGCACCTTGAAGCCGCCAGTGACGTTGACCGACTGCGGTGTGAGACCGACGTGACCCATGACGGGGATGCCCGCCTCGGTCAGCGCCCGCACGCTCGCGGCCACCCGGCGCCCGCCCTCTAGTTTGACAGCCTGCGGCGCGGCTTCTTTCATGATGCGGATGGCCGCGCGCATCGTCTCTTCGGTCGAGACCTGAAACGAGCCGAACGGGAGGTCGCCCACGATGAGCGCATGCTCGGTCCCGCGCACGACCGCCTGGGTATGGCGAATGATGTCATCGAGCGTGACGGGGAGAGTCGTCGGATGGCCGAGCACCACCATGCCCATGCTGTCGCCGACCAGCAGGATGTGCAGCCCGGCGGCATCCAGAATCTGCGCGGTGGGATAGTCGTAAGCTGTCAACATGGCGATGCGCTCACCACGTGTCTTCATCTCGCGAAGTTGATCGGGTGTGACGCGCGACATGGAAATCCCTCCAATTGTTTGCGGCCTGCCTGGTGAACGTCTCCGCTGGCGTCGCCAGCGCACCCTGATTGTATCCCACAACAACCGGTTATGCGCGGACGAACTGCCGCCAATTTCGCTCCCGCGTCTCACTCACGTTTGGGTCACGACTGGGACACCAGTTGACTCATACAGTTAGGCCATGCTAATATCCGAGTGGACTACTCAGATTTAACTTGACGCTGCATCCTGAACATGTGGATGCGATAGAGCCGAAGCCGATTCAGCGATAGACGGCGAGCCTTAGAAAAGAGTGTAGCGTGGTCACAACGTTTGTGCTATTCCTGCGCGAGGGTCTGGAAGCCGCACTGGTGATTGGCATGTTATTGGCGGCGCTTCGCCAGATGGGACAGACGTCGCAGATGCGCGCGGTGTGGGCTGGCGCGGCGCTGGCGATTCTGGCGGCGCTCGGCGGCGGGATCGTGGTCTACGCGACCATCCACGAATACGAGGACACCACCTTCGCGGCGGTCTTTGAGGCCATTACGTTTCTAGTCGCGGTGGTGCTGCTGACCTCGGTGACGTTCTGGATGCAGCGCCACAGCCGGACCCTGAAGGGCGAGATCACCGCGAAGGCGAGCGCGGCGGGGTCGGGGCTAGCGCTTGGCCTGCTCGCCTTCACCACCGTTGGCCGCGAGGCGGTCGAGACGGCGGTCTTCACACTGGCCACCGCCTTCCAGGGCGACGCGGTGCTCGTCGTGCTGGGCGCGCTGCTGGGACTGCTGGCGGCCATTGGCCTCTGCGTGCTCATCTATCGCCTCGGCTATCGTCTCGACTTCCGCATCTTCTTCCGCGTGATGGGCATCGTGCTGATCTTCTTCGCGGCTGGCCTGCTGGGCAGCGCCGTCGGCCAGATGCAGACGCTGGGCTGGCTGCCATTTGGTACGGCGCATCTCTGGGATCTGCGAGCGATCCTGAGCGACGAGAGCACAGTTGGCGGATTGCTGCACGGCCTGCTGGGCTATAGCGATAACCCGACGGTGCTCCAGGCCATCGCCTATACCCTCTATCTGGTGGTCGCGGGCGGCCTCTTCTGGCGCGAGACGCGCAAACACGCGCCCATCGCGCAACCCGCCAGCGCCACGCCCACGCCCGCATCGAGCACCGCCCAGTAAGCTGTCTTTTCCTCTTAGCGGGAGGGGAGCCAGACTTGCCTAGCGTATGTACCGCTAGACAGCGTCCGCTCCTCTCTCTGCAGTCCGCGCAGGCGGACTTTGTGACCGAACAAAGTGAGGCCATTCAGGCGCGGTTTTAACCGCCAGCCCGCCTGCCTACTCCTTCACATCCCTCCGGGCGGTCAGCACAATCGCGACGACCGCGAAGACAATGGCCCAGAGCGCCGTCACCAGCAGGGTATGCCCACCATCCACCGGCACCAGCGGCGTCGTGAAGGTGATACTCGACGCCTGCGCGGCCCGTGACGGCAGAATGGCTCCCGCCATCGCGTTGAGGTTCAACCCCAGGAAATCGCCTGAGATCAGCGTCCAGAAGGTACTGTTCGTCAGCCGGTAGCCCACGACGAGGAACAGCACAGAGATGTTCTCGGCGGGGTACCAGAGCAGCGAGACGGCGACTCCGAAGGCCAGCGAGCGCCCGATCACCGTCACCGCTGTCGTCATCAGGATCGTGACACCCAGGCTGATGAGCGCCAGCAGCAGATAGGTCCCCGCGTCCGACCAGAAGGCGCCTGTCGCCGATTTGAAGAGGTCCAGATTGCCGACTGAGATCAGCAGCAGGACCACCGTCAGCAGCAGATCGAGCAGCAGTGTCACGACGACAATACCCAGCGCGATGAGCGCCAGCGCGGTGAGCTTGCCGAAGAGCAGTTGCAGCCGCCCCACGCCGCGCGAGAGCAGCACGCGAATCGTCCCGCCGGAGTACTCCATGCCAATCAGCCGCGCCGTCACGACGATGATGAGCGCGCCGCCAAAAACCTTCAGCACCACCATATCCACGCCGAGGACGGAGTAGAGCGCGCTCATCGGGTCGTCGCGCACCTCCGTCTTGATGCGATCACTTCCCAGCAGGACGAGGTAGGGCAAGAAGATAGCGCCGAGGTAGAGCACCCCGAGAATCCAGGTGCTGATCTGGCGCGAGACCTTGAAGACTTCGCCGCGCACGATGCCGATAAAACTGGGCCGCGCGCTATGCAACCGCGTCGCGGTGGGCGCGGATGGGGTAACGGTAACAGTCGTGCTCATTGCGCATCTCCTGAATTGGAGTTGGTCAGGCGCAGGAAGATCTGCTCCAGGTCTTGCGCCTGCGGGGCTATCGTTTCTGGCGCGAAGCCAGCGTGAATCAGGAAGAGATTGAGATCGCGCCCGTGGCCATCTGGCGCGGCGGTAATCAGTATGCCCTGCTCATCTATCCGGGCATCGTGTCCCCATGGCTGCGCGCGCACCAGCGCCAGCGCCTCGCGCGCGTGGGCGGGTTCCAATTGCACCGCGAACTCGCCATGCCCTTTGACCAGCTCCTCAATCGTCGTCTCGGTCACGAGCCGCCCCTGGTCGAGGATGGCGACGCGGGTGCATATCTGGCGCACCTCGGTGAGCACGTGGCTGGAGATGAAGATCGTCTTGCCAGCGGCGGCCAGCGTTCGCAGCAGATCGCGCATCTCGACGATGCCCGCAGGGTCTAGCCCGTTGGCTGGCTCGTCCAATACCAGCACGTCAGGGTCTTGCAGCAGCGCTATCGCCACGCCGAGGCGCTGCTTCATGCCCAGCGAGTAGGTCTTGACCTTATCCCGCTCGCGGCCCTTCAGCCGTACCAGATCCAGCACCTCGTCAATGCGCGACTCTGGCACGCCGCCCAGCACCGAGCCGACCGCGCGCAGGTTGTCGCGCCCGGACATATAGAGGTAGAGCGCCGGAGTCTCGACCAGCGCACCCACCCGTGGCAGCACCTCCGCGCTATCGGTGGCGATATCGTGGCCGAGTACCTCGACGCTGCCGCTGGTGGGCGTTATCAGGTGCAGCATCATGCGGATGGTGGTGGTCTTGCCCGCGCCATTCGGCCCCAGGAAGCCGAAGATGTCGCCGCGATAGACCTCAAGGTTGAGTGTGTTGACGGCCAGCCGCTCGCCATACTGCTTGGTCAGGCCGTTCGTGCGGATCGCGACCTCGCCGCTGACGCCTGTCGCTCGTGGGGTTGTTGCGCTCATGGTTTCGACCATGTAGTCATGCCTTTCCAGTGAATTCGTGTGTGTGACGTTGTGACAACGTTCGCGTCGTGCGAGTGCTTCGGGGGGTTCTTCCTCGCTCGCCTCTATGTTAACCGGCATGTGTCACGACCGTATCGCGCACCTGTCGCAACTTTGTCGCAGACGATCAGTGAAAGTGAGGCGCTCGAAGGGGAGGGATGAATATGGCTATCTCGGCCTTGAAAGGCCGGAGTAAGGACGGCAGAGGGCGTGAACGCCCGCCAGAGCCGCATGTACGGCTCCGCTCGCCCAACGGGCGAGGTGGCCATTCATGGCCCCTGCTCTCTCTTACTCCGGCCATTTATGGCCGAGATTGCTTCAACCGTTACGACGCCCGACGCGCGGAGAGCGCCGCCAGCCAGCGGTCTGCCGCCGGGCCAAGCAGCTTGCGCGCCTCATCCGTCGTCACATAGCGGTAGCCGTCGATCTCGATGCCGTCGACGACCAGCGCGCCATGGAGGATCGCAGTGTAGTAGAGCGTCAGGTGTTGCCCCGGCGGCCACGTTTCGGCGTGGACCAGCGCGCCGATAGACGCCTCGACGCCCAGTTCTTCGCGCAACTCACGCGCCAGCGCCTCCTCGGGATGCTC
>JAICKD010000428.1 GCA_025928125.1 Ktedonobacterales bacterium | reverse complement strand
GTGCAATGGCAAAATGGCGACCACTTGACGACTACAGTCCCTTTGCCCGACTTCTTGTTGAGTACATGTGGGAGCAGCGTCCACCGCTCCTGCCCAACCAGTTCGCCCAACGAATGGGGGTACGCAAGCAGCAGATTTCGCTCTGGCTAAACAGCGATGCGGCTCCTTCGGCATCTGTGCTGGTGCGGCTCGCACGAGGGATGGGGCATACTGTCAGCGAGTTATTTATCGCCGCTGGTTATGCGTCGCCGAATGACCCTTTATTCGACATCGAGGAGGCATGGGTCCATGTATTGACAGAGGTTCAGTCAACCCCTGAATTTCTCGCATTGGCCGAGCCTCAGCAGATCATCGTCATCGGCGTTTTGCATGCGGCGCACATGCGTGATAGCGCTCGTCTAACGCCTGCGGCTGAGACGGCTCATGAGGACCTGCGGTCCGTTGCGGACGATGACGATGGCGGTGGCGGTGACGATGGCAACGCCGACATTGGTGATGACCTTCCACACAGCGAATGAGAGGCTTGATGCCCACATACCTCGCACTGCTTTGCCACTCACACAACACTTGAATCAGACACGACAACAGGCCCAACGCCTGGAGCATGTGTTCGGCAAATCACGCGAATGCGTCGGGTGGCATTACCCGCCAAACTGCGCCACGATTTCGACGAGTTGCTGGCGGGTAAACGGCTTGGGCAATTGCCCGGCGCTCGGAGGAATGTCGCGCGCCGCGAGTCGCAACTGCGACGACATCAGAATCACCCGATGTCCCGCGGAACGCAGGATATCATCTCCGTCTATTTCACGGACAACAGCTGGCCCATCGAGGCCCGGCATCACGACATCAAGCAGGATGATGTGCGGCTCCGCTAACAGGCGCAGCTTGTCAAGCGCCTCGCGTCCATCGCGCGCGGTCAGGACATGATAGCCACGTGGCGCGAGCACCGACACGATCATCTCGCGAATCGGAGCGCTATCATCGACCGCCAGTATTGGCGCCGCCATCCCTACCCCCTCTGCACTAGTGATGCCGCATCCTTGCTCATCTACCCGGGTTCCACGATGGACTCATCGGGCGCATTGTACGCCTTTGCTCGACATTGTCAAACCTACAGGCCTGAACAGGTCATTGGGACATAGCCATTGATATAGGCTCGCCGCTCAGGCAAGCTGCATAGCGAAGGGAACGATTCGGCCTATTCCAGGCCATGCGCTATACTTCAATACATGAGACACGTTCCAAGCAGATAGGATAGACATCGAATGGCAAAGGTAACTACAGGCACAGGCGACACCGGCTATACTGGCCTGCTGGGCAACCAGCGCGTGCCGAAGTATGATCCACGACCCGACACATTCGGTACAATCGACGAGGCGACCTCGGCGCTGGGCTTGGCGCGTGCAACCACGCAAGACGAGACTGCGCGTGACGTGATCCTGCATATGCAACGCGATCTGTATGTTCTGATGGCAGAACTGGCTACTTTGCCTGAGAATCAGGCGGCCATTGGCATGGCAATCACGGCTGACCACGTACGGTGGCTCGAAGAGACGGAAGAGCAGCTCAAAGCGGCGGTTGAGATTCCCAACAAGTTCGTGATTCCTGGCGACTCGCTCGATGGAGCGGCGCTCGACTTGGCGCGCACCATCGTCCGCCGCGCGGAACGCATGACTGTGCGCCTGCTCCATGATGGTGTCATCGCCAATGCTGAGACCGTCCGCTATCTCAACCGCCTGTCAGACGTCGCCTTCATCCTGGCTCGCTACCTGGAGGCCAAACAGGGCGGCAGCACTGAGGCCGCGCCCGCGAACGGATAGCTCCGACTTATACTCGCCCTCACCACTCGGTCACTAGTTGATGGAGACAATTGTGCATACGGCTGACTATTTCGCCCCGCCTGACGCCTATATCGAGCCGCTTACCATCCGCAGTTATGAAGTCACGCGCTCGGGCTATCCCCAACCAGGCGCTGTCCTGCGCTACCTTGAATATCTCGCCACTCGTGCGTCTGGCTTCCACGGATACACCAACACATGGTATGAGGAGCAGGGAAGCGCCTGGCTCGTGCGTGAAATGTCACTGCTGCTGGGGTGGCTCCCGCCGATGGATTGTGAGATCCGGATGGCGACGTGGGTCGCCGAGTTCCGGCGCGTGCAGGCATTTCGTGAGTACGCGATGTGGCATCCCACCAGCGGTCGGATGATTGCGTGCGCCCGCGCTCGCTGGGCATACGTTCAGCGGCATACTGGACAGCCGCTTCGCGTGCCAGACAGTATGGCTACCTTGTTTAGCTCAGCCCACAGCGCAACACGTCTTCCCGCACTGCGTGCCAGCCCATCTGAGCAAGTGATTTGGCACAACGAGCAGACCATCGTTGCCAGGGAATACGAGGCTGATGTCCACCAGCACATCAATAATTGTGTCTATGGCGATTGGCTCTATGAGGGATTCCACGCAACCTTCCGCACCGCGGAACAACCGGCCACTGCGATGCGTCCGCGTTACCTGACGCTGGAATATTTACGCCAGGTGCGTCCAGGCGACCATGTGCGCATCGTGACCTCCATTCACCCCGATGGCTCGCGACGGCTACGCGCCGACCAGACGCTGTTAGATGCCGCCACTGGTGAGGTGATTCTGCGCGGTCAGACACGCTATCTTGTTACTGGAGGATTGACCGCTTTGGCAGGAATGGATGCAGGATGACGGCGGCCCACATCCATTCCAACCTCAACGCTCAACTATTCGCCTTTCAATTCCATCGATGCCAGCAATGGCTCAGCGACCGAGGCAGGCAGCGATGGCATCCAGTCAATTAGGGCATCGAATGCTTCGAGCGGCGTGTAGTTTTCCTCTAGTGCTAGCCCTTCGCGTGGCGGATAGACATATCGCCGCAGATAGCGCGCTGCCATTACCAGGCAGCGATAATTGCCATCTTCGGACGCCTGGATGCCCGCACTCTCGACCAGTAGCGCCGCCGTTACCACATGGGCGAGCTGGAGTGTTAAGCGGCGCATGCGAACTTCGCGCTGCGCCGACTCAAGGGCCAACCACTTGGTGATCGCCGCCGAGAGGCTATCGAGCGCCCCCTGTGCCAGGGCTGTAGCCCGCGACACCGTCGGATCGCGCTGTGCCGCCAGGCGCTGGGTAAGATTTGCCAGCAGCGCCGCGCCCGCGTTTTCGCGTAATAGCGCGCGCCCCACATCGAGCGCCGAGATATTGCCCGTTCCCTCCCAGATCGACTGCACCTGCACATCGCGCATGATTCGCGCGTTCGGCCAATCCTCGATGTAGCTGTTGCCGCCGCGTACCTCCATGCCCTCCGCCACGAGTCTCCTCGCCTCGTCGGAGGCGTGATACTTTGCCAGGGGCATCAGCACGCGCGCCAGAATACGCGCCTCCGTGTCGCCAGCATCGGCGCGGCCAAGTTGGGCAGACCCTTCGAATGTGAGTGCGACAAGCGCCTCCGTCTCCATCGCCATGTCAAGGAGCTGCTCGCGCATGAGTGGAAGATCGGCGAGCGGACTCCCAAAGGCGAGTCGCCCCCGTGCGTGGGTGAGCGCCTCTACAAACGAGCGTTGCGCCAGCGCCGAGGCAGCGAGCGCGCATCCGAGGCGCGTGATATTGAGCATCTCGGTCATCTGGAGCCAACCCTGACCTGGCCCGCCAATCATTAATGCACGGGTTCCCGCGAACATCACTTCGCCGCTGGCAAACGACCGCATGCCCAATTTGTCCTTCACGCGCTCAATGCGGTACTGATTGCGCGTACCATCGGGCAGATATCTTGGCACGAGGAAGAGGCCAAGTCCGCGGGTGCCTAGCCCTGCGCCTTCGGGTCGAGCCAGTGTCAGTATCAGATCAGCGCCGACATTGCTGCAAAACCACTTCTCGCCATCCAGTTCCCACCAACCTGGATTGTCGTCGGAAGGTCTGGCAGTTGTGACAACCATCCCCAGATCAGAGCCTGCCTGTTTCTCGGT
>JAICKD010000044.1 GCA_025928125.1 Ktedonobacterales bacterium | reverse complement strand
GGGGACACATTGCCCGCCACCTATCGCCGCCAGTTGCAGCGCTACCGCTATGGGCCGGGTGTCTTTAAGGTGGATTTCGCTCTCGATGGGCCAATTCCCTGGCACGCTACCGAGTGTTTGCGTGCGGGTACGGTTCACGTCGGCGGGACGCCAGAGGAGATCGCGTCGAGCGAGCGGAGCGTGTGGCGCGGGGTGTTACCGGAGTTGCCATTTGTGCTGCTGGCACAGCAAAGCCTCTTCGATGAGACACGAGCGCCCCGTGGCAAACATACCGCCTGGGCATACTGTCACGTACCCAATGGCTGCGCCGAGGACATGTCCGCACGCATCGAGGCGCAGATCGAGCGCTTCGCCCCTGGCTTCCGCGACCGTATCCTCGCGCGGCACTCATTCAATGCCGCCGAATTGGAGGCCTACAACGCCAATTATGTGGGCGGCGACATCAACGGTGGAGTGCAGGACCTGCGCCAACTTTTTACCCGTCCTACGGTGCGAATTGACCCCTATTCGACCCCGGTGAGCGGACTCTATATCTGCTCGTCGTCCACACCGCCAGGTGGAGGAGTTCATGGACTTTGCGGCTACTTTGCGGCGCAGTCGGCGCTGGGTCTGCTAGGCGCCGGGAATGGCCCGCTATCCCTGGATATGCCGAACGCAAACGCAGGCGCCGACGTCAGCGACATTACCGATGTGACACCTGCCAGAAGGGCGCCGACAGCAGCGGGAGAACTCTAATGCCCCATCGCATTGTGCGACACCTCGGATGGATCCTCTGGCTGCTTGATTTGATGGTGATTGTCGCGGGCGTCGTTCTATTCACGCAGACGCCGGGAAGTAATGAGAATAACGCATTCGTGGGGACCGTTGCGATGGTCGCGGCGTTCTTTGCATTTCCCACTATGGGAGCGCTCATCATTTCTCGCAGACCAGGCAACACGGTCGGCTGGATTTTCTGCGCCATCGGCCTCGGCACAGCAACTACCTCGTTCAGCGCGGCCTTCACGCAGCACGCCCTCGCAAATCATACAGATACCCAACTCATCGTGGGGCTGGTCGAGATGCTAGGTAATACTGTCTGGCCAATAAACCTGGGAATGGGTACATTGCTGCTCTTCCTCTTTCCCACAGGGCGCCTACCATCGCCGCGCTGGCGATTTGTCTTCTGGCTCGATGTTGTCGTGATCGTACTGTCTGTACTCACTGCGATAATCACACCTGGATATCAAGAATCGACGCCGGGAACGTCTGGCCCACCTAATCGCATCTTGAATCCACTTGGTATTGACGGCGTAGGGCCATTGCTCGATGCAATCAGCGGTTTTGGTGGTCTTCTGTTTGTGTTCTGCGCACTCGCCTCTGTCGCGGCAATTATCACACGCTACGTGAAGTCGCGAGATGTCCAGCGCCAGCAGATCAAATGGTTCGCACTTGGCACAGCCGCAATGGTCGCCATTCTTGTCCCATCCATCGTCTTGATTCCGAACGAGAACGCGCTCAGTAACGTTACATTCGCGATTGGGATCGTGATGCTGCCCCTTGGCGCTGGCATCGGCGTCTTGCGCTATCGCCTCTTCGATATCGACGTCATCATCAACCGCACGCTGGTGTATGGATTGCTGACGGCTGTGCTGGCAGGCGTCTATTTCCTCGGCGTGGTCGGGGTTCAATCACTGGTTAACGTGCTCTCTGGTCGCGCGCTGTCTGGCGTGCAAGGGTCGCAGTCGCCGGTTCTGATTGTCGTCACAACCTTGCTGATCGCCGCGCTCTTCCAGCCGTTGCGTCGTCGCTTCCAGCGGTTCATCGATCGGCGGTTCTATCGCTCGCGCTATGACGCCAAGAAGACCCTCGATAAGTTCGGCGCCTCGCTACGGAGCCAGATCGAGTTGGATAACTTGACCGATCACTTGCTGGAGACTGTAGAGCAGACGATGCATCCAGCGCATGTCTCGCTCTGGTTGCGCATGCATGAAAGCGAGCGGCAACCATGAAGCGTCGGCTCGCGCGCATACTGGCAATACTTGCCCTGCTCTTTGTCGCGGGCATCTCCATTCCTACCGTCTTGCTGGATGCACCCGAAATGTCGCCAGCAACGCTTGCGCATGACATCTTCGAAGCTCTCATTGTCGTCTGCTTCGCAGCGGTAGGTGCGCTAATCGTCGTTCGTCGACCGAGGAACAGCATTGGCTGGCTCTTCTGTATGGCGGCGATGGTCTGGGCGTTGAGCGCCTTCTCGCTGGGATACGCTGACTATGCCCTCATCATGCGTCCGGGTGCGCTCCCAGCGGCTAACTGGCTGGGTACAATCGGGAACAGCACGCAGAGTCTGGGCTTCTTCCTTATCTTCACCTACCTGTTGCTCCTGTTCCCAACCGGCCATCTGCCATCGCCACGTTGGCGTCCACTGTTCGCCGCCGTCAGCGTCTTTCTGGTTGGCCTGGTTTTGGCAACGCTGCTCGGTGCTCCGGTCGAAAACAACACACCGCTCGCGCTGGTGCTCAAGAACCCAATCGCCATTCTTGACAATGACATGAGCAATACAATTCAAACATTGCTCAATTTTGGCCTCTTTATCTCAGCTATCTTGTGCGGCGTCTCGCTCATCGTGCGCTCCCGACATGCGAGCGGCGTTGAGCGCCAGCAAATCAAGTGGCTCGGCTATACAGCTATTCTTTGCATCGTTTTTGTCATCTTCCTGATATTTGTGGTCTTTGTGTGGAACGGCAACGCGAGCGATCTGGTCTTCTATCTCCCGCTCGTTGCGATAGTCCTTGCGACCGGTATATCGATTCTGCGCTATCGCCTCTTCGATATCGACGTGCTGATCAACCGGACGCTGGTCTATGGCTCGCTGACCGCCATTCTCGTGGCAGTATACTTTGTCGGCGTTGTCGGGGCGCAAGCGCTCATCAATGCGCTCACCGGCCAGCATGAACAGCAGTCGCCCATCCTGATTGTCATCACGACACTCCTCGTTGCCGCACTCTTCCAACCGCTACGCCAACGCATGCAGCGGTTCATCGATCGGCGCTTTTATCGCAGCCGCTATGATGCACGCAAACTGCTCGACACGTTCGGCGCATCGCTACGCAGCGAGGTCGAGTTGACACACCTCACGAACAGCCTGATGGAAACCGTAGAACAGACGATGCATCCAGCGCACATCTCGCTCTGGCTGCGTGGCCAGAATACCTCGTTGCCTACTAAGCAGACCCCATAACGGCTCACGCGCGGGCAACATTGTAGAGCACGGTGAAGGTATCGCCTCGCAGGGTATCCGTACTATCGAGCGAAGTCGCGGTCCAGCCATCGGGCAGGTGAAGCGCAATAGAGCAGCCAGGGTAGGGCCACGCGAGATGTCCGCTAATGCGCTCCAACGTCACAGTCAGATCGTCTCCCTGCCAGGCTGCCCGCGCCCTCCAGACACCGAACGTGCCGCGCTCCTCGGCCAATGGATGATCGTCATCCAACCACATTTCCGCCGTCGCCGATGGATTCTTCGCTGAAAGATACACATGAAGCGTCAGCGGCTGCTCAGTCATTCCATCAGTGGACTGCGCGACCGCTGCCAGCGGCAGAATCGTACCCGCACGCACATAGAGCGGCACGGAATCGAGCGTGACAGGGACCGTGAGCCGCTGGTTTCCCGGATGTGCCACACTGCTCCCCCAGGCGAACCACTCGCCCGGCGGCAACAGCACCTCGCGGGATGTTGCGCCTTCGTCCAGTACCGGCGCGACCAGCAGCCCATCGCCGAGCACAAACTCATCGTCACAGGCGAGACTTTCCGCATGGGTTGGGTCAATCCACGAGAGCGGCCGTACCATCGGAGCGCCGTTCACTGTGGCCTCGTGCGCCAGCGTGAGCAGGTACGGCAGAAGCTGGTATCGTCGCTCGATGGCTTCGCGGCACATGCGCGTATATGGCTCGCCAAACGCCCACGGCTCCTGCCGTTCGGTACCCATGGCGCTGTGGTTGCGGCAGAATGGCAGCAGCGCGCCCAGCTGCGTCCACCGCACCAGCAATTCCGCAGTAGTGTTCTGCCAGAACCCGCCAACGTCGCCTCCCGTCATCGGGAAGCCAGACAGCCCAACGCCCAGGTTGAGCGGCATCGCCAGCCGCAGGTTCTCCCAACTGCTGGTCGAATCCCCGTTCCAGACAATCGCGTAACGCTGTGAGCCTGCGGTGGCGGCGCGCGTCAGGACGAATGGCCGCTTATCAGGACGCAAGCGTCGCAGGCCATCAAAGGTGGCCTGCGCCATCTCCAGCCCATACGCATTGTGGAAACGAGCGTGCGTGATGGGATCGTCCGACGTGCCGTGTAGCACGTCGTCTGGCAAGGTCTCTCCGTGGGAAATTTTGACGCTGGGCGGCGCGAAGATGCCCGCCTGTGCGGGTTCATTCATATCGATCCAGATTCCCGCCACTCCCGCATCGAGTAAACCGCAGTGCTGATCGCCCCACCATGTACGCGCGTCTGGCTGGGCAAAGTCGCCCCAGCAACTCAGCCCTGGCCAGACCCATCCCTGGAACGGAGCGCCATCCGCCATACGAGCAAAGTACCCTTTAGAGGCGCCTTCCTGGTAGACCGCGTAGTCGATATCGACCTTGACGCCAGGATCGATGATCGTCACGAGGCGCATGTGCTGTTCGCGTAATGTCTGAATCAAGCCTGCGGGATCTGCGAAACGCTCGGGATTCCAGGTAAAGACGCGGTATCCATCCATGTAGTCAATGTCAAGATAGATGACGTCACATGGGATCGACTGTTTTCGGAACTCGCTGGCGACGGAAAGCACTTCATCGGCGGACATATAGCTCCACCGCGACTGCTGATTGCCGAACGCCCAGCGCGGCAGCATGGACATGCGCCCGGTGAGCGAGGTATATTGCCGCAGCACGTCGCCCAATGTCGGACCTGCCAGGAGATACGCCACCAGATCGGCGGATTCGGGCGTGTAGGCCAGGATGCCAGCCTGTGTCTTGCCAATATCGGCCTCGGCACGGTCGGTGATATCGAAATAGATACCATACGCCTTGCCATCCACCAGGCCGATGAGAAAGGGGACAGACTGATGCATTGCCCCGGTCTGCTCGCCGTGATTGGGCAGGGGGTCAGTGGTCCAAAAGGTCATGCTCCGGCCACGCTTATTCAATGGGCCAGTGCGCTCGCCGCCGCCATAGATCACTTCGCCATCCGCCAGCGCAGATGACCACATGGGCCTCCCGCTGGCAGCCAGTCGAATGATGGCGCTCGCCAGAACCGCACTGCCATCCTGCCGAGCGATTACCAGTTCCAATGTTTCCTCATCGACTGACGACGTCATCTCTACATGGAGCGCACTCGTACGCAGGCTGGCATGATCTCCCTGATCATTTATCGTCACGTCTGCCGCGCGCAATGCCATTGCCGCGGGCGCGAGCGACCAGCTCTGATGCTGCGGCGCGCTTGCTGGGATATACGCGACCCGCAGAATATCATCCGTCGTCGCCTCCACATCAAAATGACCGCTGGCTGTACGACGCCGCCACGCGCGCTGTGGTGCGCTCGATGGCATGTGTTCAGATGCGGATGAGTCGGACATGAGAGAGATGCCTTTCCCGTTGGGATCACTATTATCGATCTGCACCGAAAGACTAAGGTACGCCTGGTCACGATTATAGTGCGGGAAATGAGGGGCATGGCGAAACGGACAGGCGCCACGTTGTTGGTGGCGCCTGTGGAAAATCAGAGGCGGGAGACGATAGGCTCATAAGGAACTGTCGGCCAGAGTCGTTACCTCAGCAGGTAAAATTCACCGGTTGTGGCTCCTGGCTTTGGGTATAGTTCGGTTGAATATCCTGGGCAAACTGCGCGTCGGTCGCGGCATCAGGCGTGAGGTACTCGATCATCGTGTAGCGCGTGCAACTCAGCGCGCCAGTCCCCGCGAGTGGCCCGCCATCCAGAATCTTCGCGTTCTTCTCCACTTGCATCGCTACTACTTGATGGGTTTCCTTACTGACGTAGACATGGGTGCGGGTGGGCGCGTTCGTCCAGAGGAGATCGTAGACCCGTTGCTTATTGTAGGTCGTCTCGTTCAAGTACCAGAGAATGCCCGAGTTGAGATAGGTATTGCCAAGGTAGAACAAATTCGGCAGCGCTGTGCCGTTCAGGCTCGCACTTTGGCTCCCAGGAATGATCGGCTGCCAGGTATAGGTCTGCTGCGCCTGGTCGAGATGGAGTAGCCGCTGGCCGCTAGAGATATCTGTATAGAGCAAAGCGCCATTGGCCCCAAGCCAATACTGTTCGCTCACCTGACATAGATCTGCTGTTGAGGCGCACGGGGCCACGTATACCTCCTCGCGCCAGGCAACCGCGCCATTGCCATTGAGCGCCACAACCTTATAGTGGGCTACCATCTCCTTATACGGCTCCGACACAATACGCGCGCTGCTCTCATTGGGCGCAGTTGGCATGATCATATAGCGTGAATCCATCGAGAGGCTCATCAGACGCAATATGGTTTTCCCCGCCGCCGCCTGCGGACCGGTGGATGGCGTTGAGATATCGAGCGCGATGGATACTCCAGCGCGGAACTGTGCAACCGCCGTGTTTTTCGGTGCGGCGTCCACGCGCACCTGCTGCCACGGCGCGTTCCCAATCTGCCACTCCACCTGCGGGGTAACTGATGGCAGAGAATAGCCCGTCAGGCCAAGTTTGCTTGGCGCCTCGTGCAGATGAATCGTAATGACAGCTCCACCTGTGCCATTGATGTTCCAGGTGATATCGAGATAATGCTCGCTGATCTCGGAGTCGCGCAGCGGGCCTATCCCCACATCAGGGATTGTTGCCCCATCAGGCAGATAGGTAGGCAAGATCGGCTTGAACGCCAGTTGCTTCTGTATCGCGTTAACGACCTTGCTTGTTGTCGCCAAATTCTCATTACCTGGCGCAGGAGTAGCTGTCGGCTGCTGAACCGGCGGGGTAATCTGGGTATTATTCGGCAGCCAGCGGAAGGTAACCAGCGCCACACTCACCAGCAACATCGCCGCGATTGCGGGAATCGCAATCGAGACCCACCGCGAGCGGGTCGTTGGCCTGAATTGCAAAGGCGGCTTGTCGCCCATCGGCATCTCAAGTTCGACAATCTTTCGCTTGAAAGAAGTCAGTCCCCACGCCGATCGCATCGCATGACGGCGCTCTGACTGCTCGCCTTCAGCAGCGACCACCGCCAGAATTTCGTCGAGAGCTTCGGGCGGCGGCGCAGTGCGCGGCATACTGGCCAGCAAAGTATCGATTTCACCATAGCGAACCAGGGTAGCGGAACAGGCCTCACAGGCTGCTACGTGCTCGGCAACCTCCGAGAGCAATGGCTCTGGCAACTCGCCATCGGCGAATGCGGATAGATACGGCGCAACGTCTTCACAACGCATTCTTGTCTCCGTGCTCATAGCGAATCCTCGCCTCGTAATGCGTTGTAATGACGGCTAAACAGGTCGCGCGCGCGCGTCAGGCGCACAGCGGCTGCCCCAGGAGTGAGTCCCAGAATGTCAGCGATCTCACGATACGAAAGTCCCTGGGCGCTATGCAGCATGAGGCATATCGCATATTTGGGTGGCATCTCGCGCAATGCGCCAGCGATGTGGTCGCGCTCGGCCACCTGATCGATTGGCGCCGTGCTTCCGGGATTGGCCACCTCGCGCATCGGTGTGTGCTCGTTGTCATCGGAATCAGGCCCAAGCGGCACCGCAATACCAAAGATCCGTCGCGTGCGCGAGCGTCGGCGCAGTTGGTCCATGCACAGGTTCGTCGCGATACGATAGAGCCATGACTTGAGACGTCCGGGATCGCGCAGCTCGGCGAGGTGTCCATGCGCGCGAATAAAGACTTCCTGGGTGATGTCGTCGGCATCTTCCGCGTTGCCTAGCAACCGTGACGCATAGCTGTGAATTTGCCCGCTATACTCGTGGTATACCGCAGTAAGCAGCGCCTCTTTATCCTCATGCACAGCCGCTGACTGCTCTTCGCTCTGGCTCATCACGTCGTCACTCTCCCAATTGGAGACGACGCTAGCTGATGGCGCCACCACTTGGGCGACCAGGCGCAGAGCGCCGCGGTGAGCCGCGGGTGCGGATCCTCGAGTTTTGCCCTGCCACGCGACGGGCAGCCGTTCCAGCATACCTCTGCCTTTGTCTGAAGTAATCGGGGTCCGACGAACCGACCCTGATGCTTCGACGCGCGATCTCGGGCCTGATTTACGCCCATCGCCGAGATGATCCTCTCAAGCTGTGCAATGTTGTTCGTGGTGTAGCATACCATACCCGGCACGACCTGGCGCGACGCCCCCAGCGTATGCGCATTCTCTGCGAAATGACTGCGACCGATGGGGCGGTTAGCACATGGGACACACCCTTCTCTCGTTTCGCTCACCGTGTTCCTTCCTTGGTCGCCTTGCTACGCGGTGAAACCGGCGCCTGGCCGATCTACTCGCGGCTGGCGCCTCCGTCCTTGTGCTCCGGTGGAAGTTGTTCCTGCTCTGCCAGGAATACGGTCGCGAGCCTCGTCGCCTCATCGCGATCATCTGGGGCCAGTTGACCATCGATCACGAGACCGAGAAGGTAGTCCTTGAGGGGTCGCAGCCACGGCCCTGGTTCGCGTCCAAAAATATGCATCAGATCGTTGCCATCCAGCGGGCTGCGGATCGGAACGCGTTCGGCCTCCTCGCGCAATCGTTGGCAACGCAGCTCCAGGTCGTCGACACGCGACTCCGCCCGCGATACTTTTTCGGGACGATAGCTCGTAATATCGGCGCGTGAAAGATCGAGCAAGTCGTGCAGCCCGTCGCCCGCATCCAGCATCAACCGCCGCACCGCGCCATCGGTCCACTCTGGCAGATAGGCGTTGGCGCGCATATGCAGCTTGACCAATCGGCTGACATATTCGATAAAGGGCCGGTCGAACTTGAGACGGTGCAAGATTTCACGCGCCATCACCGCGCCAACATCTTCAGGTCCGAAGAAGTGGACTTTCCCGTCTTCCATCGAACGTGTGCGCGGCTTCGCGATATCGTGCAGCAGCCCCGCCCAGCGGGTGGCTGGCCGCGCGGGTGTCCGCTCGACGACACGCAGCACATGATCATAGACATCCTTCGAGTGCGCGGGCTTCTGGCTGACCCCACAGAGTTCCAGCACCTCTGGTACGATCCATGGCATCAGGCCAAAATCGACCAGCAGCCGCAGGCCACGTGCCGGATAGTGTGTCATTAGCAGCTTGGTAAATTCATCGCGAATGCGTTCGCGACTGATGCGTGCTAGAGTCGGCGCCTGGAGTTTGATCGCATTTGCGGTGAGCGGCTCGATCTCGAAGCCAAGTTGCGCCGCGAAACGGGCGGCGCGGAGCAAGCGCAACGGATCTTCCTCGAAACGGCTGTCTGGGTCATCGCCGACGGCGCGAATGAGACCACGCGCGAGATCGTCTCTCCCGCCAAAGGGATCGACGATCTCACCCGAGAGAGGATCGCGCGCCATGGCATTGATGGTGAAGTCCCGCCGTAGCAGATCGCCTTCAAGCGAGTCGCCAAACGTGACTTCAGGCTTGCGCGATCCCTCTGTATACTGGTCGCTACGATAGGTGGTGATTTCGACCACGTCAAAGTCGCCGCTCGTCTCCGCGACTAACGCGGCAGGCACTGGACTCGGTTCCAACTGAACCGCCGCGTCTTCCGTCGTGGGAGCCCGGCGATAGTGAACGCGCACCGTGCCAAACTGCTCGCCCACCGTCACGACCGCGTCAGGGTGTGTCTGGGCAATGAGTCGTTTGATCTCATCTGGTCGAGCGTTCGTCGCCAGATCAATATCTGGCGAGGCTGGGCGTCGCAAAAGCAAATCGCGAACCGCGCCACCGACCATGTACAACTCTCTATTGTTGTCGCGGAAAAGCCGCGCAAGTGTTATCAAAAGTTCTAGCATGAACTCGCAGTTTCTCTCTCGCACCACGCCATCCTGACGCATGCGGCCGTTCTGGATTATTGCGTCTCGATAGTATAGCGTCTCGACAAAGACGACTGTCCGGTTCGTCAGCCAAGCCATCAGCAGGCGTTGGCGCTCAGCGATGGCCCATCACCCAGGCCGCGATATCAGCGTCCAGCGCCGCGCGATGCGGCTCGAACTCGAAATCATGGCTAAAGTTCGGATATGTTTTCCACGTCTTGTCCGGGCTGCCCAATATATCGTAACAGCGGCGCGAGGCGGCAGGCACGACCGATAGATCAGCCTCGCACTGGATGACAAGCGCGGGCGTGCGGATACTGGGCGCGCGTTTCATCGCGGAGTTCCGTAAGCGTAACAGCACCTGGTAGATAAATGCGGCGCTCTGCGTGCGCTGCCAGTAGCTATCCGCATCAAGCATGCGTTTCGCCTCGACGTTGGTCGTCATGATCTCATGCCCAGGCGCAAGGCTCCATTGCCGTGTCGAACCGCTTAGCCCGCCCACAGCCATAGCCACCTGGCGCCCCATAGGCACTTTCCAGGTCGCGGCAATACCTGGATTTACCAGAATCATGCCAGCGAGCTGATGCTGCGCCGCAGCGGAATCGTCGGCCGCCATATGGAGCGCATAAATCGCACCGAGGCTATGGCCAAGGATGCTCACCTGAGCCTCTGGATGCCGTCGGCGAATCTCCCCTACCACCGCCTCGGCGTCGCGAACGGGCGTCTGGGCCTCGGCGGCGTGACCGCGCAGACCGCCAGAGCGCCCGAAGCCGCGATGATCGATGATATAGACGCTCAGCCCCTGCTCGTTGAGGCTGTTGCCCATATCGATGAACCAGCCGCTATGCGCTCCAATACCGTGCATCACTAGCAGTACTGGGCGCTGCGTAT
>JAICKD010000326.1 GCA_025928125.1 Ktedonobacterales bacterium | reverse complement strand
GTCACCCAGGATCTTCTGCTTGAGCACGTTTGGGGCGAGGAGTATATTGGCGAAAGCCATCTGCTCCAGGTCAACATGAACCGGCTCCGGCGGAAGATCGAAACCGACGCCGCGCATCCGCGCTACGTGATTACCAAGATGGGCGTCGGTTACTATCTCCCCGCGCAGCCAGCGCCCGCTTCAGAGATCGGATGATCGTTGGTAACGATGGCCGAGGCGCCGCCCATGCGGAATGCGTGAGATCGTCTCGGCCATTCACTCCCCTTTACAAGGCGATGAAGCTAACGTACGCAGCCGCCTTGCCTCTATAGTACTCTTGTGTTACACCACGCGCGACGTGCTACGATGAGCGCAACCCAAACCTCCCGGTTCATTCCCGGTTCATGTCGATGCTTTTTAAGGATGGAGAGGCGACATGCTCAAACGATCGCGCTATCTTGTCGTTGTTCAGGCGGTGACACTGGCCGTGATGCTCCTGCTTTCGGCTTGCAATGCGCCTTCTACGGGCCAGAGAGGATCGTCCGCCGCCGCAATCGCCACATCCAGCGCGACCAGCGCCGCGACAGGAACCGCTACTAGCTCCCCAACAGCAGAGCCAGCGGCCACGGCGAACGCCGCGAACGCGCCAAAGACGCTCCCAGCGAACTCCACCGGCACGCTACCACCCGGCGCGGCGCTGCCCAGCGAGGCAACCTGCGCGGCGCGTGTCCAGCGATCATCGTGGGAGCCACGGCCCGCCAATAAGGCAGCGAACTCCCATGTGCCAACGGCGGCGCAGATCGCGGCGATGAAACCGTGGGGGTCAGCGATGGGCATGGACCCCAGGGCCGACGCGCTCCGCAAGCAGATTACGGGCAATTTCACCGGGACCACCGACGAAATCCTCCAGTGGGCCGCGTGCAAGTGGGGCTTCAGTCCCGACGTTTTGCGCGCTGACGCGGTGGTCGAATCGTACTGGCAGCAAAGCCAGCGCGGCGACTACACCAGCAACCAGCAGTATTGTCCACCCGGCTCGTGGGACGGCGCTGGCTGCTTCCAGAGCTACGGGCTATTTCAGATCAAATGGTATTTCTTCAAAGACGCATTCCCCATGGCCCAAACAAATAGCGCATTCAGTGCTGAATATGCCTATGGCATTCTGCGCGCATGCTATGAGGGCTGGGCTACCTATCTAAAACAAGGCACGCCAGTGTCCGGTTACCCGAGCTATCGCGCGGGGGACCTGTGGGGCTGCCTCGGCCGCTGGTTCAGCGGCTGGTGGTATACGCAAGACGCGCTGCAATACATCGCGAAGGTGAAGACAACGCTGGCCGACAAGACCTGGAAATCTCCCAACTTCTGACTCGAAGCCGCCGACCTTAGCTCACGTAATGGGTCATCGCAGGAATTCCTGTGAAATAAGGGAACGGGTCCACTGGATTGTTATCCCACTCGACCATAAAGTGCAGGTGCGGCCCCGTGGACCAGCCGGTGGAACCTTCCAACCCGATGGGGTCACCCATCAGAACATAGGCGCCGACTTTCACCAGGAGCTTCTGCATGTGACCATAGAGCGTCGAGATGTGGTTGCAGTTGTTGATCTTCACCGAGAAGCCCAGGCCATTCGTGCCATCATAGCCTGCCCAGACGACCTGCCCGGATTGGGCGGCATGGATGGTGTTGCCGTTCTGCGCCGCCAGATCATCCCCATTGTGATACCACGAGAAGCCACGCACCCAGTGTGAGCCCCAGTTCGGTGAGTGCAGCTTGTAGCCCAAGGGATTACCGTGTCCATCGGGCGCGCAGGGCGACTCCAGATCAGGCGTCCCGGAGACAGAATTCCACCAGTTCGACCCGAACACATTGCCTCCGCCAGCCGAGGCTGTCACGACGAAGGTAGGCGGCCGATAGTTCGCGCCGTAGTTGCGATCTGTGGGAATCTTGTACGCCGTGCCGATGGCAAGCTCCTGGCCCAGCAGCAGGCCATTCAGCTCGTAGATTCCACCAATCTGGACGCGGAACTGCTTTGCCAGCGACTCCACGTCATCGCCAGGGTGTGTGGTGTAGAGGAAGTAGGCAGGGCCTTTCTGCAGGACCAGAGATCCGGCGAGCGCCTGAAACGCCGTTACCTGGCTGGCGCCAGTGGCGCCCATCGGCGTGATGGCAAAGATACCCGTCACGATAATGGCTGCCATGAGCGACATCGCGGTGATACGCATCGTGAGAGGGCGTTCGCGCCGCTTGATGAAGGGGTTGCCCATCGGGACACCATCGCCAGCGATGATGACAGGGCCAGTGTCGGACGGCAGCTTCTCTAGCGCGCCACCGCCATTCCGCGTCACCAGCGCGCGGTCTACTCGCGACTCACTCTCCCACGCGTCATCGCCATCCCAGGCGTTCCGCGGAGTGGCATCCGTGTAGTATTCGTCATCATCACGTCTCCCCGACCACGGATGCCTCTTGCCCATGTCCTGTCCTCCCTCGACGGTATGATGTGTCCGCGCCCAACCAACGACGTCATGCCGTGGCTGCCACTGGTCAGATAGATGGCCTCCATGGAAATCTAAGCGAGCAGGACCCGCACGTCAAGCGGCGCGCCCGGTATGGCTACGCCGCGACAATATGCGTACGCGCTTTTGCTGACTAACCCTGTCCATGTTACGGCTGAGTTACGGCTCTTGTGCGCCGATATAACTCTGTGGGTCTTTGTCGAACCGATTTTTGCAGCCGACCGCGCAGAAATAGTAGGTCTTCCCCTGATACTCGCTAGTGGCCGCCGCCGTTGCCGGATCCACCTCCATCCCACAGACTGGATCGGTCGCCAGCGTCGCCCGGTCGTCCCGCGTGTCGTGCGTCTCCATCGTGCTGTTCCCTTTCTATCAGGCATGTGTCGAATTCGCGGATGCCGCGTCTCCCGCATCCGCTGGCGGAGCGCCCTCACGCGGCGTGTTCGCGACGGCCTGACGGTGTGGGTCTGTCCGAAGTGTCGGCTCGACGGTCTTGAGCAACACCGCATTCGTCGCGACGGTAATGGACGAGGCGCTCATTGCCAGCGCGGCAATCGCTGGGTTAAGCAGAATGCCGAGCGGATAGAGAATACCTGCCGCAATCGGAATGGCAATGACATTGTAAATCGCCGCCCAGAACAGGTTTTGCTTCATCTTGCGCACGGTTGCTTTCGAGAGCCTGATCGCCGCCAGCACGTCGAACGGATCGCTACGCATCAGCACGATCTCCGCCGTCTCGATGGCCACTCCAGTCCCGGCGCCGATGGCGACGCCAAGATTGGCCTGGGCCAGCGCGGGCGCGTCGTTCACGCCATCGCCAACCATCGCAGTGAACAGCCCCTCATCTTGCAGGCGCTTGACGTAGCTAGCTTTCTCAGCGGGCAACACCTCCGCGAAAACGTGTTCAGGCGCGATTCCCAGCGCCTGGCCCACCGCCTCGGCCGTATGACGGTTATCGCCGGTCAGCATAGCTACCTGAATGCCCAGCGACCGAAGCTCCTCGATGGCCTGGCGCGCGGTTGGCCGGACGCGATCCGCGACCGCGATCAGCCCCACTGGCTCCCCCTGGCGGGCAACCAGCATCACCGTTTTCCCCTGCTCTTGCAATGCCAGCGCCTGCCGCTCTTCCGTGTCCGACAGGTTCGCCCCATGCTCGGCAAGCAATGTCGGCGTGCCGATGATGATCGGCGCGCCCTCCACACGAGCACGAATACCGCCGCCCGCTATCGACGCGAACTCGTCATATACAAGGGGAGCTAGCCCGCGCTCGGTAGCCTCCGCGACAATGGTTCGCGCCAGTGGATGCTCTGAGTCTGTCTCAGCGGTCGCGGCCAGCTGCAAGAGACGTGACTCGTCGAGATGTTGCGTGACTCCGGCAGCGAGAACGGCTAGATCGGTCACAGACGGCTTGCCTTCGGTCAAGGTGCCTGTCTTATCGAAGATGATCGCCTGGATGCGTGACGTCTGCTCCAGCGCCGTAGCGTTCTTGATGAGGATGCCGTTGCGCGCCCCAATGCCAGTGCCGACGGCTACAGCGGTCGGCGTTGCCAGCCCCAGCGCATCCGGGCAGGCGATAACCACGGCGGTCACGGCAAGCGTGAGCGCGAACAGGGCCGACTCATGAATCACAAAAAACCAGATCAGGAAGGTCAGGAGGCCCGCGCTCACCGCCGCGATGACGAGATACTCCGCCGCCTTATCGGCGAGGCGCTGGGCAGGCGCCTTCGAGTTCTGCGCCGTCCGCACCAGCTGAACAATCTGGGCGAGGGCGGTGTCGCTACCCACTCTGGTGGCGCGCAGCCGGAGGGAGCCGCTGCCGTTGACCGTACCGCCGATAACCTCGTCCCCCTCAGACTTAGAGACCGGCAGACTCTCGCCCGTGACCATACTCTCGTCCACCGCGCTCGCGCCCTCGGTGACGACACCGTCGGTTGGCGTCTTCTCACCGGGTCGCAGCATCAGGAGGTCACCCACATGCACCGCTTCCACGGGTACGCTGGTGATCCGCCCATCTGGGCCAATGAGATTCGCCTGAGTTGGGGCAAGGCGCAGCAGCGCATTCAGGGCATCTGACGAGCCACGACGGCTGCGCATCTCCATCCAGTGACCAAAGAGAACGAAGGTCACCAACATCGCGGCGGCGTCGAAACTGGTCTCGACCGTTGGGGCGAAGAGTGTCGCGAAGACGCTGAAGAGATACGCCACCAGCACGCCCAGGCTGACCAGCACATTCATATCAAGCGCGCGGTTGCGTAGCGCGCGATACGCCCCCGAATGGAAGATCCAGCCGCAATACCAGACCACTGGCGTCGTCAGGATAAGCAATATCCAGTTGGGGTTGATGCCGAACGATGGCATCTGGACACGCAAGACGTGTACACCAAGCGGGGAGTAGAGAATGATCGGAATCGTCAGAACAAGCGCGATGAAAAAGCGGCGGCGCATATCGGCTTCCATGGCTTTCGCCATCGCCGGATCGCTCATGTCGTGCATCCC
>JAICKD010000050.1 GCA_025928125.1 Ktedonobacterales bacterium | reverse complement strand
GATATTGCCATCTCATTCCGCGACCCAACAGGCGCAGGCGCGGACGCCTATCGCACGCTGGAGGGCGTGACGCACGTCACGGCGGAAGATGGGCGCGTGACGCTCTACTCCAGCGATGTGCCGCATACGATGGCCGGGCTGTTGAACCAGCAGCACGGCGGCGGTGTTAGCACGGCGCTGCGCGATCTCAATGTGCATAACGCCACACTCGAAGACGTCTTCCTGAAACTGACCGGACGGGCGTTGCGCGACTAGAGCGCGTCACGTCTGAGGAGATAGATAGTATGTCCACGATATTCAGTCTTTATGTCGCCAACCTCAAGGAGTTCATGCGCGACCGCGGCGCCATCATCTGGACGTTGGCCTTCCCGCTGATCTTCATTGTGCTTTTCGGCGTCATCTTCGGTGGCAACACGCCGCCCAACTACACCGTTGGTATTGTCAACGAGGACAATGGCTCGGTCAGTCAGGGACTGGTGGGCGCATTCAAGCGGATACCTTCTTTCAAGATTGAGACGGGCAGTCGCGATGCCGAATTGGATAAGCTGAAACAGGGCAACATTGACATGGTCATCGTCATTCCCGCTGGCTTGAGCGAGAGTGTTGCGCAGAAGCAGACTGCCACGGTGCAGATGTATGACGATCCGAGCACCGGACAGGCCGACACGCAGATCAAGGAAAGCATCGTCCAGGCAATCGTGGCCGAGATTAACAAAGCCGCAACGAACACCGTGCCACCGCTGGCTCTGGAGACTAATTCGATCCTCTCGCATCAGTTGACCTATGTGGACTTCCTGGTACCGGGCATTCTGGCGATGGCGCTGATGCAGCTTGGCCTCTTTGGCACGGCGACCCCGCTGGTGACATTGCGCCAGGAGCAGGTATTGCGTCGGCTGGGCGCGACGCCGCTGCCGCGCTGGCATCTGCTGGCCAGCCAGGTGCTGCTGCGGCTGACCATTGCGCTCGTGCAGACTGGGCTGATCCTGGCGCTGAGCGTCTGGGTCTTCAAGGTGGAGATCCAGGGGAACATTCTGGCGGTGCTGGGGCTGGTGGTGCTGGGCGCGGTCGCCTTCGTCAGCCTGGGCTATCTGGTCGCCGCCATCTCGAAGACCGTTGACGCGGCCAACGGCATTACCTCTGCGGTCAACTTCCCGATGATGTTCCTGTCAGGCATCTTCTTCCCGCTGGCGGCGCTACCCATCTTCCTGACCCCCATCGTGCGGGCGCTGCCGCTCACCTATCTGGGCGATGCCCTTCGGCAAATTATGATGGGTGGCACACCAACGTTCCCGATGTGGCTCGACCTGGCGGTGTTGGCCGCGTGGACGCTAGTCTGCTCGCTGCTGGCAGTTCGCCTCTTCAAGTGGGAGTAATGGTAGCCCCCTCCCGGCCTTCGGCCACCCTCCCCCCTTGCGGGGAGAGGGCCTGGGCAACCAACATGGCGGCTGGCGACAGAGATACTCTGCCTCTGGTTCCCCCTCTCCCTCGCAAGGGGGAGGGGGTCAGACGCCGACGGCGACGCGCGAGAATGCGGGCGCCATCCGCGAGCGCACCGGCGCGCCGCCCTTGAGCACCAGCCCTATCCGCTCCGCATCGGCGACGATGCCAATCTCATCCAGCGGATTGCCCTCGACTAGCATCAGATCGGCCAGCTTGCCCGCCGCGACGGTCCCAAGGTGGTCATCCAGCCGCAGTAGCTCCGCCGCCGTCTGGGTGCTGGCGACGATGGCCTGCATCGGCGTCATGCCATGCGCCACCATCAGCCCCAGTTCGCGCGCATTGCCGCCATGCGGCCCAACGCCGGTATCCGTGCCCATCGCCACCTTCACACCCGCCTCCACCGCGCGGCGGAAGCTCTCACGATGGGCGACCATCACCTCGCGCGCCTTGTTCACAGCGTAGTCGGGCAGCAGGCCGGGACGCGCCGCCGCCAGATCAATCACATCCTGCGGCGCGACCAGCGTCGGCACCAGATAGATGCCGCGCTTGAGCATCATCTCGATGGCCTCGTCGTCCAGGAAGATGCCATGTTCGATACTGGCGATGCCCGCCTCGATGGCGTTCTTGATGCCCTGGGTGCTCTGCGCGTGCGCCAGGCAGCGCTTGCCCTGCGCGCCAGCCTCATAGACCGCCGTCGCGATCTCCGCCACCGTAAACTGCGCGTGCTTGGGTGAGTCCGCCGAGGAGAGCACGCCGCCGCTGGTGCAGAGCTTGATCCAGTCAGCGCCCGCGCGCAGAATCTCGCGCACCTTGTGGCGCATCGCCTCCTCGCCATCCACCACACCAGATGGCACGTCGGGCAGCTTGTTATCGCCGAGATCGATACAGCAGGGCATCATGTCGTCGCCGTGGCCGCCGGTCTGCGAGAGGAACGAGACGGAGACGAGCATGCGTGGCCCAGGGAAAAGTCCCCGCTCGATGGCCACCTTGACGCCCGCTGGCGCGCCCCCGGCGTCGCGCACCGTCGTGATGCCCGCCTCCACCGTCACCCGCGCGTTCGGCACGGCATAGAGCAGCGAGAGCGAGGGCGGCGTCATCAGGCCGCGCAGCAGATCGTAGCCCCACTGGCCGAAGAAATGCACGTGGCAGTCTATCAGGCCGGGCAGCAGGGTCATCCCTTCGGCGTCGATCACCGTCGCGTCTTTGGGAATCTTCACCGTACTCGCCGCGCCGACGGTATCGATCCGCTCGCCATCGACGATGACTGTCGCCCGCTCAATCGGGTCGGCGCCCGACCCATCGATCAGCCGGACGCCAGTGATCGCCAGCGTCTGTCCCCATGGGCGCGCGGGCTGCGCCAGCGGAGCATACTCGATTTCATCCACATGTCCGTTTGCCGCCGCGTGGTTGTGTCCGTCGTGATTGTCTTTGCCGTGCTCGTGATCGTCGCTCTTGTCGTGTTTCTCGTGTTTCTTCGCCATCTGCTGCCTCACCTCGCCCAATCTCGCCCCGGATAAATGAACTTTACGTATGAACCCCGAACAGCGTGCTGGGGGTGGTTCGCGGCCTGAAGGCCGCGGCTAATTGCGCTGGTGTTCAGACGAAAAAGCTAAAGTTCATATATCCGGGAGACGCCAACACGACCGCCATCATCCATCTCTCTTCAAGTATAGCAGCGGTAGAGCGGCGTGGCGAGGGTTTGGCGCGGCGAATCTAGGCGACCGCGCCCTGCTCGCGCAGCAGGCGGATGATAGCCTCGTGTCCGCCCTCCTGTGCGAAGGAGAGCGCCGTCTGGCCGTCATCGGTCCGCGCCTGGGCATCGGCGCCATGCGCCAGCAGCAGTTGGGTCGCCGCGAGATTGCCATTCTGCGCCGTCGCCTGGAGCGGCGTGAAGCCGCCGCGCTGCCGTGCGTTGACATCCGCGCCCGCCTCCAGCAACAGGGTCAGTAGCTCCACTGGGGCGGGTCCGGCGGCGGCGGCATGTAGAGGCTGGTTCGCCAGCTCGTTGCGCGAGCGCGCGCGGACATCGGCGCCCGCGTCCAGCAGCCAGCGTACGGCGTTGGTGTGGCCGAAGTGCGCCGCCAGATGCAGCGGCGTCCACCCATCGGCGCTGTAGACATTCGCCAGCGCGGCGTCTTCTTCCAGCATCTCGCGCAGCCGCATCTCGTCGCCGACCGTCGCGGCATCCACCATCTCCTGTGCCACGTCCATCGCTTCACTCCTCCACTACATGTTTGTAGGATGATAGCCCTGCCTCGGTCGCAATGGTAGAACGTTTGGTCTCGTGCGTCAAGCCGTCCACACATGACGCAGCGTATGCTGTTATCCTTCCTGTGCCAGCACCGATTTTCGGTAGTCAGCTTCCTGTTTCCCCGCTTCCGCGTGGTGAGAGACTGATGAGGTGATTCTATGCTATGCTGGGCGCGAGAAACATAGCATGCGAGGAGAGTAGCAACCGATGCCCGAGTTGGTCTGGAGTGGCAAGTACGAAGCGGATGGCTCGCGGCGCCAACCGCACCTGCCAGTCGCCGCGCTGCGGACGGTCGAGGCGGGCGGCGTGGCGCCTGATGAGACTTCTCACACGGCGCCCAACCGGCTCATCGCGGGCGAGACACAGCGAGTGCTTCCGGCGCTATTGGCCGAGCTTGCCGGGCAGGTCAACCTCGTCTACATCGATCCGCCGTTCGCCACCGGCCTCGACTTCACCAGCACGATAACGCTTCCCGGCTCGGAGCGGCATATCCGGCGCACCGCCTATCGCGACACCTGGGGAAGCCCCGACGACTACCTGCGCTGGATGGACGAGACGCTCTGGCTGCTGCGCGAGCTGCTGGCCGATGACGGCGCGCTGCTGCTGCACTGCGACTGGCGGGCCGAGGGCATGCTGCGGTTGCTGCTGGACGACATCTTCGGCGCGGAGAACTTTCGCAACGCCATCATCTGGTCGTACCGCAGCGGCGGCGCGTCCCGGCGCGAGGCACTGGCCCGCAAGCACGACACTATTCTGCTCTACGCCAGATCGCCGCGCTTCCACATCCGCCCACAGATCGAGCGCCAGTATCTGCGCAAGCCGTTCATGGGGTCGGCCTGCGACGCACGCGGTCGCCACTACGTCAATACGCTGCTGCGCGACGTGCTGGAAGGCGAGATGACCTGCGTTGGCGCGGATGGGGGGCTCGTGCGCTACAACGTGCGCCCGGTTCTCAATCTCTCGCGCGACCGGCTCGATTATCCCACGCAGAAGCCGCTAGGCCTGCTCCAACTGCTGCTCACGCTTACCAGCGATCCCGGCGACCTCGTGCTCGATTGCTGCTGTGGCAGCGGCGCCACCGCCCATGCCGCCGAGACTCTGCGCCGCCGCTGGATCGCCGCCGACGCCAGCCCGCTTGCCATCCAGACCACCCGCAAGCGGTTGCTCGCTCTCGCCGCGCCCCGTCCGTTTATCGTGCAGCGTCCCGTCCATGAAGGCGAGATGCAGGTGGCTGCCAGTGCGGCCACCCTCACGTTTACGGTGGAGCAATCGGGGCGCGCGGTCACGGTGCGGCTGACTGGCTATACCCCGCCGCCCGGCAGTATGCTCTCCACGGACAACTCTTCGGCGGCTGACGACCCAACACACGGCCTGTGGCATCTCGATAGCTGGAGCGTTGACTGGGCGCACGATGGCGCGATCATCCGCCACCGCGCGCATGCCGCCCGCGCCCGCAACGGCGCCCGCGAGCTATCCGCCGCGCTCGAATGTACATTTGCCGACCCAGGCCACTACACCATCGCGGTCCACGTGGTAGACTTCGCGGCCCACGAGACGACGCGGACCGTTGAGGTGACCGTGGAGTGATTTGATGCCCCATGTTGAAAAGCTCGCATCGTGCTACTATGTGATCGTGCGGTCTCTCCAACCCACCTGCACCACGCCGATACCCCGCTTATAGGCGATGCTACATCCGACATGAGGAGGCATCCATGACCGAAGCGGCGATCCAAACCACCGACCTGACGCGCGACTTTGGCAGCGTCCGCGCGGTGGATCACCTCACCCTCACCGTTCCACCCGGCATCATCTTTGGCTTTCTCGGCCCGAATGGCGCGGGCAAGACGACCACCATCCACCTGCTGCTGGGCCTGCTCGAACCTACCTCCGGCCAGGCCCGCGTGCTCGGACTCGACCCACGCACCCAGAGCGAGCAGATCCGCACGCGCTCCGGCGCCTTGCTCGAGTTCTCGGGACTTTATGAGCGCCTCAGCGCCGAAGATAACCTCGACTTCTATGGCCGCGTCTGGCATATGCCGCCAGGAGAGCGCCAGGCGCGCATCAAGGAGCTGCTCACCCATCTCGCCCTTTACGACCGCCGCAAGGAGCGCGTCAGCACCTGGAGCCGTGGCATGAAGCAGAAGCTGGCCATCGCCCGCGTGCTGCTGCACCGGCCCGACCTGATCTTCCTGGATGAGCCGACCGCCGGGCTAGACCCCGTCGCCGCCGCAGCCCTGCGCGACGACTTGGAGGCGCTCGTCCAGCGCGAAGGGACCACCGTCTTCCTCAATACCCACAATCTCCCCGAGGCTGAGCGGCTCTGCCAGCAGGTGGGCGTCATCCGCGAGGGCAGACTTAGCGCCGTCGGCAGCCCCGATATGCTCCGCCAGCAGACCGGCCACCCCCAGGCGGAGATCGTCGGCGAGGGCTTCACGCCCGAGGTAATATCCATGCTACAGGCCCGTCCCGATGTCGAGCGCGCCACGATCCAGAACGGCCATCTCATCGTCAATCTGCGCGACTCAGCCAAAGCCGCCCCCATCGTTGCCGCCCTCGTCGGCGCGGGCGTCCAGATCGAGGAGGTGCGTCGCGGCCAGGCCAGTCTCGAAGACGTGTTTATGACGTTGATGCAGGAGGGCGAGCGATGATCGGCGACATCACCACCGTCATGACCAAAGAGTGGCGCGAATTCTTCTCCTCCGGCGGCGACCGCCGCTCGGGCTTGATTGTCCTGGTTATCATCGCCGCGGTCATGGGCGTCTATCTTCCCTTCCGCATGGGGCAAGCCTGGATTACCTCGCCGTTCATGGTCCTTTCCTACTCGATCTATCTGCCGCTCATCCTCGTCATCAACACCATCGCCGACTCCATCGCGGGCGAGCGCGAGCGCCACACACTCGAGACGCTGCTCGCCAGCCGCCTCTCTGACCGCGCCATCATCCTCGGCAAGCTCGGCGCCGTCGTCGGCTACAGCCTGGCGTTCACGATCATCACCGCTCTGATTGCTCTGATTGCCGCCAATCTGAGCGGTGGTGGGAGCTTCCAGGTGTATCCTATTGGCGTCTTCGGCTCCATCGTGGCCTTCGCCCTGCTGTTCTCGCTGCTCCTTGCCAGCGTCGGCGTTCTCGTCTCGCTGCGCGCCTCCTCGGTGCGCCAGGCGCAACTGGCGATGAGCGCGGCGTTGATCATCGTCGTCTTGTTACCATTGCTGATCTACAGCACGCTCTCCGATACGACACGCCAGCAGTTCAACAGCTGGATTGCCTCGGCCAACTGGGCGACCGTCGGCGAAATCGCCGTTGTCCTGATTCTCATCGATGTCATCTTCATCGCAGCGGTCATCCTCCGCTTCCAGCGCTCGCGGCTCATCCTCTCCTAGCACGCGAGACGGTGTGGGGGTGATGAGATATGCAGTAATGAGATATGCCGTAAAGAAGAATTAGGGGTGAGCGCTAGTGATATCCTAGAACATAGAGGCTCGGCAGAAGTTCTGGTAGTCCGCGCAGGCGGACTTTGTGGCCGAGCGAAGTGAGGTCATTTAGGCGCGGTTTTAACCGCCAGCCGAACTAAACAAATTCATGGGCAGGGTCAGCGGTCCCACGAATCACGTTCCTCGCGAATGTAGGCGTCTACTTCTTCGGCAGTCTGGAACTCTAGATGACCTGGCAGATCTTTAATGATCTCGCTGACATGTCTTCGAGGTTCCGGCGTGGCCTGCACCTCGACTGTTATCTCGACCTCCTGGCCCGGCGCGAGTTCTGGCGCGCGAATCTCAATCGTCCCGTCTGGCCCGACGACCGCGCGGGTATGTATCACGGTTCCCATTGTCTCATCTCCTGAATTTCCACTTTACTCTGCTCCCTGTCCCAGTTTCTCCTACCGCGAAGAGGAAGTCAAATGGCTCTTTTATCGCAAAATCCAATACGAGACATCGCCCCATCGGATACGCCGCCTGCTACAATGGCAGCAGAGTCTCCATGCCAGCGGAAAGGCAATGGCCCGCGCCTTTGCACTATACTGGGTAGTGATACCAAACCGTTGGAGACATACATCATCGATGAGGATGATCCCGGCAGTTTCCCTCCCGTCGCCATCCTCGCGCCTCAGGAGTGATTGTCATGACAGCATCTGCCTCGCGCCCCAACCCTTTTGGCGCCCGTGGCCCGCTCGGTTCGGGCCTCGAAAATACGACTATCTACCGGCTCAGCGCGCTCGCGGGCCAATCCGGCGTCGCGCTTGAGCGCCTGCCCGTCACCGTCCGCATTCTGCTCGAAAACCTGCTGCGTACCGCCGACCTGACGCCCAGCCTCGTTACCAACGACGACATTCTCAGTCTCGCCAGCTGGACGCCCAACAAAGAGGGTGTGGCGTTCGAGTTCCCGTTCATGCCCGCGCGCGTCCTCTTGCAGGATTTTACCGGCGTCCCCGCCGTCGTTGACCTCGCCGCGATGCGCGACGCCGTCAAGGAGTTGGGCGGCGACCCCGATGGCATCAACCCGCTCGTCCCCGCCGATCTGGTGATCGACCACTCGGTTCAGGTGGACGCCTTCGGCACGATTCTCTCGTTCGCCACCAACGTCCAGCGCGAGTACGAGCGCAACGCCGAGCGCTACACGCTGCTGCGTTGGGCGCAGGGCGCATTCCGCAACTTCAGCGTCGTCCCGCCGGGAACCGGTATCGTGCATCAGGTGAACCTGGAATATCTGGGCAAGGTCGTTATGACGAGTAAGGGACCAGATGGCGAGACGCTCGCCTATCCTGACACGCTTGTCGGCACCGACTCGCACACCACGATGATCAACGGCCTGGGCGTGCTGGGCTGGGGCGTCGGCGGCATCGAAGCCGAGGCGGTGATGCTGGGCCAGCCGCTCTATCAACTCACCCCTGAGGTGGTTGGCATGCGGCTAACAGGCGCGCTGCCAGAGGGCGCGACCGCCACCGATCTCGTGCTGGCCGTGACGCAGATGCTGCGCAAGCATGGCGTGGTTGGGCGCTTCGTCGAGTTCTGTGGCGCGGGCCTGAGCGCGCTGAGCGTCGCCGACCGGGCCACGATCTCCAACATGTCACCGGAATATGGCGCGACCGCCTCGCTCTTCCCGGTGGACGACGCGACCCTGCGCTACCTGCGCGATACCGGACGCGACGCCGCGCTGGTGGCGCTGGTCGAGCGCTACACCAAGGAGCAGGGCATCTTCCGCACCGACGACACGCCCGACCCCCAGTTCAATTCGCTGCTGGAGCTTGACCTCGCCACCATCGAGCCGAGCCTGGCGGGTCCGCGCCGCCCGCAGGACCGCGTGGCGCTGAGCGGCGTGCGCGAGAACTTCCGCACGTCGTTCCAGGAGCAGATCATGGGTACCGGCCCCGACGCCAACGGCAAATCGATTGGCCGCTTCGAGAACGAGGGCGGCAATGCGACGGAGGTCGAGCCGGAGGGCCGGAACTGGCATCCCCATACAGCGAGCATCTCCATTCAGGACGAGGAGGTGGAGATCGGCGACGGCTCGGTGGTTATCGCGGCGATCACCAGCTGCACCAACACCTCGAACCCCTCGGTGATGATTGGCGCGGGCCTGCTGGCCAAGCATGCCGTCGAGCGCGGACTGAAGACGCGCCCGCACGTCAAGACGAGCCTCGCCCCCGGCTCCCGCGTCGTCACGGACTACTTAAATACAGCAGAACTGACATCGTATTTAGAGGCACTCGGATTCCATACTGTAGGATACGGATGTACAACCTGCATCGGTAATAGCGGGCCGCTGCCGGAGCCGGTAGCCGAGGCCGTGCGCGATCACGATCTGGTGGTCGTCTCGGTGCTGAGCGGCAACCGCAACTTCGAGGGGCGCATCCATCCGCAGGTGCGCGCGTCGTACCTAGCCTCGCCGCCGCTGGTGGTGGCCTACGCCCTCGCCGGAACAACCGATCTCGACCTCGCCAACGACCCACTGGGCGAAGACCCCAACGGCCAGCCGGTCTATCTGCGCGACATCTGGCCTTCGCAGCGGGAGGTGCAGGAGACGATGTCGCGGGTCGTCAAGCCGGAGATCTTCACCAAAGAGTACGCCCATGTCTTCGACGGCGATGACCGCTGGCGCGCGCTGCCCGTGCCGGAGGGCGGCCTCTTCGCCTGGGACGAGGCCAGCACCTATGTTCGGCGGCCACCGTTCTTCGAGGGCATGTCGCTGGAACCGAAGCCGCTCGGCGCGATTCGTGGCGCGCGGGCGCTTGTCTCGGTGGGCGACTCCGTGACGACTGACCATATCTCGCCCGCTGGCTCGTTCTCCGCCGATAGCCCCGCCGGGCGGTATCTGCGCGAGCATGGCGTCTCGGTTCGCGACTTCAACAGTTACGGATCGCGGCGCGGCAACCACGAGGTGATGATGCGCGGCACCTTCGCCAATATCCGGCTGCGCAACCATCTGGCGCCGGGCAAAGAGGGCTACTGGACCGAATACCTGCCCACTGGTGAGCAAATGACCATCTTCGACGCCTCGATGCGCTATCAGGCGGAGGGTACGCCGCTGCTCGTCATCGCGGGCAAGGAGTACGGCTCGGGCAGCTCGCGCGATTGGGCGGCGAAGGGGCCGATGCTGCTGGGCATCCGCGCCACGCTCGCCGAGAGCTACGAGCGTATCCACCGCAGCAATCTCGTCGGTATGGGTGTCCTGCCGCTCCAGTTCAAGCCGGGCGAGAGCCGCGAATCGCTTGGCCTCACCGGACGCGAGACCTTCGACATCGAGGGCATCGACGGCGCGCTGAAGCCACACCAGGAGATCGCGATTCGCGCCACCCGCGAGGATGGCTCGACGTTCGACTTCACGGCGATTGCCCGCCTCGATGGCCCGGTGGATATCGAATACTACCGCCAGGGCGGCATCCTGCCCGCCGTGCTGCGCCGCCTCGTCCGCGAACAGCAGGCGTAGCCAGAACCTCACCTCACTCTCCTTGTGAGAGAGGGGGAACCTGGCGGGTGTCATTGCGTCAAGGCCGAAGCCTACTCTACTTGAGTGCCGACAATTGGAGTGCCAGT
>JAICKD010000038.1 GCA_025928125.1 Ktedonobacterales bacterium | reverse complement strand
GTGAGGTGGTAGAGAGTGGGCCGGAACAGGGCGTCAGCACAACGACGGGGACGTAGAAAAAACAGGGTCGAGCGAGTCGTGAAAGCGCTGCTCGGCAACCTTGTCTACGTCTTTCTCGGCGGAGCGGTACTCTTGTTCGCGGCAATTCTGATCGCCGCCGCGCAGCACATCCCATCAAGCGCGGCGAGCGACACCAGCACGACGACGAACTCTAGCTCAGGATGGATCCCGCTGTCGTCGAACTCATCGAGCGCAATCATCGCCGCCGCCCGCCAAAGCACGCTCTTCAACGTGAATCGCAAAGGTAAGGGCGACTTCCTGAAAGACCTCTCGCACCTGGAGGCTCCGGTCCTGGTGAGAGCGTTACAGACGCCGGGAAGCGTCGTCATGCCCGACTACTACATCATTCCCATCGACAATGCGGCGGGGAAAATGGTCGGCGCGGCCGAGCTTGAATTGAACGCCTCGCACACGTCCATCCAGGTCACCTCCATTGTCACCTATACGAGCGCGCACACCCATGGCCAGGTCTCGCACATCGCCAAATCGGCGGCGCTGAAAGACCTCTCCAGCCAGCGCCGGGTCGCGTTACGCAGTGGCACGCAACCGCAGCTTGTCTACATTCCCATCGACGCTGCCGCGCTGGAGACAGGCGAGGTCGTCTGGAACGGCGGCGGCACGTCCCCCACCGATCCCGTCTGGCTGATTCCGGGCGCTGATGGCCAGAATCACATCGTCGGCGCCGACGGCCACGCCTATGAGATGAGCAGCGTGCCAGTGATGAAACAGCCGTGAAGAACCTGGCATCCTGGTGAGATTTCTGACGCTGTGAGCGCTCCTGCCAGTGCTAGACTGCCCTCAGGCCTGCTTGCGACCAAAGCGGTTTTAGAAGGGTATGCTATGTCTGCTTCGTCAGCTTCGCCAACATCCGGCGTTCCGAATCCCCTCACTCCTGAATGGCTCACCACCACGCTACGCCAGTCGGGCATGCTGACGACAGGGCAAGTCACTCGCGTGGAAGAGCGCGCCAACGCTGCCTTCAACTCCGCCGCGCGCCACCTGCATCTCACCTATTCGCCCGATGCGCCGCCGGATATGCCAGAGCGACTGTTCTTCAAGCGCAACATACCGGAGGCGTGGGCGGTTCGCGCTGGGGCGCGTGAAGTTGCGTTCTATCAGGTCGCCGCCACGATGGCAGACCACTTGCCGATGCTGGCGACATGCTACGGTTCGGCGTACGACGATGAACGTGGCGATTCGTGGCTGCTCTTGCGCGATGTCTCGGCGACGCATACTCCGCCCGTCACCCGCGAGCAGTTGATAGCGGGCAGCGGCATTCCGCCGGATGAGCAACTCGCGGCGGTTGTCGAGGCGCTAGCGTACCTTCACGCGGCGTGGTGGGAACATCCGGCGCTGGGAACAGGCAATTTGCTCGTCAGCGAGTGGTATCGAGACCAGGCTTGCTTCGAGGCCTCACTACGCGAGTTTACCGACAACTGGGGCGCGTTCCAGCAGATGGCAGGCGAGACGCTATCCACCGCAACGAGAGCGCTCGGCGACGCGGCGCTGGCAGCCTTGCCATACCTGTGGCAGCGGGATCTCGCGGAGCGCATGGCGACAGGGCATCAACTCACCATCAGTCACGGCGACTGCTACCTGAGCCAGTTCCTCTGTCCATTGCCAGAATCTCCAGATACCGCGACCTATCTCATTGATTTTCAGGGCGCGTGCGGCGACCTGCCCGCGATGGATCTCGTTTTTCTCTTCGCGACGTTCTGGACCCCAGAGCAGCGCCACGAGGACCAGCGCGAAGAACGGCTGATGCGCGCCTATCTCGACGCGCTGACGGGGCATGGCGTTACCGGTTACTCCTGGGATGACCTTGTGCGCGACTATCGGATCGCGCTGGCCTTCACGTTCTTTTATCCCGTCTGGGATGCCCTCGAAGGTTCCAGCCGCGACTATTGGGAGCCAAAGCTCCACTGCCTGGCCAGCGCGGTGGATGACTGGAGGTGTCGCGAGCTTTTCGCCCGCGCGATGCGAGAAGCCTAGCCAAGTTCAACATTGTCGCCTGCGCCGAGGATCGCCTCCGCCTCGATCTCCACCAGCAGCGCCGGATCTATGAGGCGGCTGACCTCGATCATCGTCGCCGCGGGGCGGATCTCGCGGAAGAATTCGCCGTGCGCCCTGCCGATGGCCTCCCAATCGGCGATGTTGGTCACATAGATGCGCGTGCGCACGACATCGCGCATGCTCGCGCCCAGATCCGCCAGCGCGGCCTCGATGATGCGCAGCGCCTGGGTGGCCTGGGCAGCGGCATCGCCCGGACCCACGACCGCGCCGCTGTCATCAACCCCGGTGGTGCCAGCGACATGAATAACCTGACCGACCCGCACCGCGCGCGAGTACCCGACGATCTCCTCCCAAGGCCGCCCCGAACCAACGTTTAGTCGTGGCATATCTACGATGTCCCTTTCCATGTGCTACTTGCTTCGGCTCACGTTGCATCCTATCATCTAGCGTCACCTGTCGTAACTCTCCCAACTTGGCGTAGTACTCGTAAAAATCAGGCTGGAGAGCCTCAGAAGCAGCCTTTCTCTCGCGTTGTGAGGCAATCAGGCAGGAATTTGCTCATAAAATCGCCTGAAAGGCTTGTATCCCCTGAATCATCATGGTATACTTGCGCGCGAAAGCATCCCGTATGTCTTTCGAGATGTCTTTTGCGCGCGGTCGTTTTCCGCGCGCGCGTCAACGAACGCTAGCGATGGCCTGGCATGCATCGGCCTCTTTTCGGGACGATACCCGCGGCTTCTCTACAGCGTTTCCCCAGTATTGGGTCTGCCCCATTGATATGGGGCCGTGTTGGTCCGGGCGCTAGAGGCGTGGCCGGACCGGAAAGAGGGTTAGAATTTTGGCCACCGATCAGACACTCCGGTGCCGCGATTGCGGCCGTGACTTCGTGTTCACGGCAGGCGAGCAGGAGTTTTATGCCAGCAAAGGGCTGACACACACTCCCGCGCGTTGTCCGGAGTGCCGCACGGCGCGTAAGTCCTCCATGTCCGGAGGATATGGCGGCGAGCGTGCTCCACGTCAGATGTACACTGCCGTCTGCTCGAATTGCGGCGGCGAGGCGCGTGTGCCGTTCCAGCCGCGCGGCGACAAGCCAGTCTATTGCAGCGATTGTTACGCCCAGATGGGCGGCGGCGCCCGTGGTGGCGCGCGCAGTGGGGGCGGCTACAGCACCGGCTGGTAGCTCGTCGCACCACTCGCACAACGCTGGAGGCGCTCGATTCGCAGATCGGGCGCTTTTTCATTCTCATACCATGTCCTCACCGGATATTCCCTGCCAACTGGATTTTCCATGCCCGCTTCAGCGATCCTTTTCCCCGAACGCTATCGGCTGGTCGTCGTCGATGTGGATGGCACCCTGCTCGATAGCCAGCATCAACTCCCACCGCGTGTCGCCACCGCTATCCGCGCGACGCGGCAACATGGCCTCGCTGTGACGCTGGCCACCGGCAAGATGCTCCGCTCGGTCCGCCCGCTGATCGAGGCGATGGACCTGCGCGGGCCGCAGATTACGCTCAACGGCGCCGCGCTCGTGCTTGCCGAGACAGGTGAGCCGCTGGTCTACCACCCGCTTCGCGCGGAAGACCGACGCGCCGCGATTGAGTTGACACGCGCGTCGGCCCCGGACGTACTCATCACGCACTTTATGCTCGATACCATCATGGTCGATCAGCCGGACCATCCGCTACTGCCGGTCTTGCTCTCGTATGGCGAGAAGCAGATAACGCCGGTCCCCTCGCTGCTGGCGGACGATCTGCCGCCCGCCGCCAAGATTCTACTCGTAGGCACGCATGAACAGCTCGGCGACCTACGGCGTGTCGTCACCCCAGTGCTGGAGCCGCGCCTCATCGTCACCACCACCGCAGCGGATTTTCTGGAATACTTCGACCCAGCGGCGGGCAAAGGTAATGGGCTGGCGGCGCTGCTCGACGTGATGAAGCTCCCGCATGAGGCCGTCATAGCCATCGGCGACGGTGAGAACGACCTGCCGCTCTTTGAGCATGCGGGGCTATCAGTTGCGATGGCCAACGCCAGCGCCGCCGTTCAGCAGGCAGCCGACCTGGTGATTGGCAGCAATGACGCGGCGGGCGTCGCCGACTTTCTGGACGATCTCCTCCAGGCGCGTATGGCGCGCGCGGGCGACTGACCAGAGCGCGCACCTCCGACCCAGGATGCGGGCGGTTAAAACCGCGCCTGAATGGCCTCGCCTGCTACGCACGCTCCGCCACAAAACCCGCCTGCGCGGGTTGGAGAGCAGCGCGCGCCAGCGCCGTCAGTCCGCGATGGGGACCGATGGCTCGGCGCCAGACGCCTCGGATGGCTCGACCCGTGACGCGCGACCCTCCCATGTGAACGGCCAGCCGGGAACCAGCGCCCCCAGCACCATCGCCAGCAGGGCGAAGTAGAAGGTCAGCTTGTAGGCGTTCTCGTAGCCCTTGATACTCTGCTGGCAGGCCTCCTGCAGCAGCGCCTCCAACTGCCGCGGAGATGGGCCGCCCGGAGCGCCAGTCGTGCTTGGCAAATAATCTACCATTCGGTATATTCATTTACCAAGACTCACCGGTGCTCGCTACACTTGCTCATGAGCGGATACCGCGCGTTTGTTACGCAGTCGCGTATATCCAGATGGATAGGCAGCCTTGATCGTTGGAGGGAGAGTTTGGTGGTTCGGATAGAATCTCTCACTGCGGCGGAGGCCCGCGACACAATAGATGATTTAACCCTGGTGCTGCGAGATGCTGTCGCCAGCGGGGTATCGCTTGGCTTTGTGACTCCGCTCGACGAGAGCACGGTGTGCCACTACTGGCAGGGTGTGATGGCGCAGATCGCAGCGGGCAGCCGGATACTGCTGGTGGCTCGCACCGAGGATGGCGCGCTGGTTGGCAGCGCGCAGCTCAACCTGGCGACAGCGCCCAACAGCAGGCATCGCGCCGAGGTGCAGAAAGTCTGTGTCTTGCGTTCCGTCCGTAACCAGGGCATCGGCACGCAACTCATGCGGGCAATTGAGGCGGCGACCCAGGCGGCGGGACGCTCGTTGCTCGTGCTCGATACGCGCAAAGGTGGCATCGCCGAAGGGCTGTATCGCAAGCTCGGCTACATCGAAGGCGGCGTCATCCCTGGCTATGCCCGTACCGTCGACGGAACGCTCGTTGCGGAGGCGTTCTTCTACCGGACACTCGCCTGAATACCGAGCCACTCAACCGTGGCGACAAAAGGGAAAAATCCGCGACCTCAATTGGCGCACAGCCCAGGAATACCATGTAATCTACCCCGTTATATCTGGCAGGCATATCGCGTCACGTACGCAGTGTCGCGTATCGCTGACAGGTAAATATACTGGCCGCTCTGAGATATTCCGCTTACGCCCAATTCCTCAGTATGAAAATGCAGCCCGCTCCATTATAATGGTTTGCCGACCGCTTTGTTACGCTGGCGAAAAGGAACTCAGGTTGCCAGCTTGAAGTGGCTTGTCGCGGTACGTAGGGTAGGTGGCGGAGTGCGGCGGTTTGTCAGGGATGTCCTCAACTGGTTGTCAGGTGCGCCTCATGATGCGCGCGTCGTTCAACTGACGCCAGCATAGCAAGGGCTATACCACACCACTTCTCAGTCGTAGTCAAGCGCCTCTGGCATCCGCGCCTTGACGCCCTGCCACGCCAATGAACATGCCTTATGGCGTGTCCGTTGAAAGGAGGCAATCGAAACACCATCGCGGTCGCTTGCTAGCGAGCGGGCGACATTCCACAGTGTCTCTCTACAGGTGTCGAGTTGGACTACGATTCTGAAAGAGGTGACCCGTTGTACCGATGGTTTAGTAAGGCGGGAAGGCGCGCGATCCCGGCGCGCTTGCTCACCGTAGCGTTCTCCTTTGCGTTTTTGTTGAGTCTCTTTTTGTCGGCCCCCGCGCAGGCCGCGGCGCGCACTACTAACACCAGCGCGCAGCCGCAGAGCCAGAAACCCCTGGTGCGCAAGGCGCTCAAACACGATACCACTCCCAAACTCAAGACGATGAAACCGTCGAAGGCGAAGGGGCCGACAGGCAAAGCGAAGGCCGCGCCTGCGCCAGCGCATCCCGTGCCGCATGGCAAGCTGAATCAGGCAGCCAAGAGCGGCAGCGCCGATGTCCAGAACAGTGTCGTGACCAATGCCATGCCGAGCGTCCAGCAGAACTTCGAGGGCGTCGGCAACCTCAATGGCGTGCTCCCCCCAGACACTCAGGGCGACGTAGGGCCAAACAACTATGTCCAGATGGTCAATCTGAGCTTCGCTGTCTATGACAAGCAGGGAAATCTGCTCTTAGGACCACTGCCCAACACGACCCTGTGGCAGGGCTTCGGGGGCGTCTGCGAGACGTTCAATGGCGGCGATCCCGTCACGATGTACGACGAGTCGGCGGACCGCTGGTTCATGAGCCAGCTCGCCTATCCGGGCGGCGCTGATGGATACCACGAGTGCATCGCGATCTCGCAGACCGGCGATCCCACCGGGGCATGGTATCGCTACGACTTCCTCTATAGCGCCAATACGCTGAACGACTACCCGAAGTTCGGCATTTGGCCCGACGCCTACTACATGAGCGCCAATGAATTCCTGAATGGCGCCACCTTTAATGGCGTCGGCGTCGTAGCATTCGAGCGGGCCAAGATGCTGGCCGGCCAAGACGCGCGCTCGATCTACATCCACGTTGGCGATTCCAGCGGCATTTATGGCAGCCTGCTCCCAAGCGACGCTGAGGGCGGCGCCCTGGGCTTCAACCCGCCCGCGGGAGCGCCTGATCCATTCCTAATGTTCGACGATGACGCCTGGGGATTCTCGCCCACGGATCGCCTGTTGATGTGGGACTACCATGTCGACTGGAACAATCCGGCGAACTCTACCTTTGGCGTCAATGGGGCGCCCAATCGCTTCTTCGAGACGGCGCCATTTGACTCGAATCTCTGTAACGGCTCCCGCAGCTGCATCCCGCAGCCAGGCACGTCGGTAGGGCTGGATACGTTGTCCGACCGGCTGATGTACCGGGCCTCCTACCGCAACTTTGGCGATCATCAGGCCATCGTGCTCAACCATAGCGTGGATGTCAACGGCGCTGACCATGCGGGCATCCGGTGGTACGAGCTGACCAATCCAGGGTCGGGCTGGTCGCTCGATCAGCAGGGTACCTATGCGCCGGACTCCGACAACCGCTGGATGGGCAGCGCGGCGCTCGATGCGTCGGGCGATATCGCCATTGGATTCTCGGTCTCCAGCTCGAGCACCTTCCCGTCGATCCGCGTGGCGGGGCGACTGGCCGGTGATCCTCCGGGAGATCTTTCCCAGGGCGAGACGTCGGTGATTGCCGGTGGTGGGTCGCAGACCAGCAGCTTCTCACGCTGGGGCGACTACAGCGCCATGCAGGTTGACCCGACCGACGGCTGTACGTTCTGGTACACCAACGAATATATACCAACAACCACCGATTCGGACTGGCATACACGCATCGCGTCGTTCAAGTTCCCGTCATGCACGGCCGGTCCCCACGGTACCGTCACTGGAACCGTAACCAACGCCAGCAACAACCAGCCCATCACCGGGGCGATGGTTAGCACGACCGGGTCGAGCACCACGACGGACTCCCAGGGCCATTACACGTTGACCCTGCCGGTGGGAACGTACGACGTGACGTTCTCGGCGTTCGGCTTTGCGACGAAGGTCGTCACTGGTGTGCAGGTCAGCGATGGCGGCAACACACCGGTGAACGCGGCGTTAACCCCCACGCCATCGGTCACGGTGAGTGGCACAATCACCGATGGCTCTGGCCACGGATGGCCGCTCTACACCCGGATTGAGATTACCGGCCTGCCAAGTGGGCCGTTCTACACCAATCCGTCAACTGGCCACTATAGTGTCAGCCTGCCGCAAAACGCGATCTATCAGGCGAAGTTCACCGCCACGCTACCCGGCTACCAGGTGGTGAATGACACGATTACCGTTGGCGCCAGCGACACGACGCACGACGTGGCGATTCCGATCATGGCATCGTGTAGCGCGCCCGGCTACGCCTTCGGCTACGGGTCTCCGGTCTTCAACGAGCCATTTGACGGCTCAACAATGCCTGCCGGATGGACCGTGGTGGATAATGTGGGTGATGGACATGTCTGGCAGATCGGCGATCCCGAAGACCGCGGCAATCTGACTGGCGGATCGGGCAATTTCGCCGATATCAACTCGGATTTCTATGGCTCAGGCGATAGTCAGGACACGTCGTTGGTCAGCCCAACGATTGACCTGTCCGGCACAGCGTCTCCGGTGCTCCGGTTCCACAACGACTACTTCGGCTTCCCCAACCAGACAGCGGACGTGGATATCAGCACCGACGGCGGCACGACCTGGAGCAATGCCTGGCATCATGGCGACGACAGCGTGCGTGGCCCAGACCTTGAAGAGGTTGCCATTCCGCAAGCTGGCGGGCAAAGCGCGGTGCAGGTGCGCTTCCACTTCACCTCCTCGTTTGGCTGGTGGTGGGAGGTTGACGATGTCTCGGTGCTGAACCGGGCATGCGCGCCAACGCCCGGTGGGCTGGTGGTCGGCAATGTCACCGACGCTAACACTGGCAACGGGATCAATGGCGCAACCGTCACCAGCACGGATCATCCCGCGGATACAGCCACGACAGTGGCCACCCCGGACGACTCGAATCTGCTCGACGGCTATTACTGGCTCTTCTCGTCGCTGACGGGATCGCATCCATTCAGCGCGAGCAAGGCGCCCTATCAGTCGGCCAGCAAGACGGTGACTGTGGCGGCGGATGGTTCGACGCGCGCCAACTTCAATCTGAAGGCTGGTCGCCTGACGATCAATCCACCATCGGTGACGTCATCGCAGGTCCTTGGCACGACGACCACACCGACGGTGACGATCTCTAACACTGGGACGGCATCAGCCACGGTGAATCTGTCCGAGCGCGGTGGCGCCTTCCAGATCCTCACGCTGCGAGGCTCGCCGTTGAAGCTCGTCCATGGCGACGCGGATGATCCAGATCCGTACACGCCTGGCATGCTCTATGGACAGCAGGCGGATAGCGGGCCAGGCGCAACCGCTGGGTCGCCGCGCGATCCGACGTGGGCGACCATCGCGTCGTACCCCACCGGGATCATGGACAACTCCGCCGACATCATCGACGGCAAAATCTACTCGGTGGGTGGCATTGATAGCAGCCTCGCCATCACGGCTAAGGGTTTCGTCTACGACCCGAACGCCAATTCGTGGACGGCCATCGCTGACATGCCCGTGGCGCGTGAGAAGCCAGCCGTCGCGGCGGTGAACGGCAAACTGTATGTGTCTGGCGGCTGGGATACAGCCGGTAACCCGGTCGCGCGCACCGATGTCTACGATCCAGCCAGCAACAGCTGGAGTAGCGTCGCGCCGAATCCGCACCCGGCGGCGGCTCCTGGCGTTGCGGTAGCGAACGGCAAGATCTATCTGGTCGCTGGCTGCCCGGATGGCGCCTGCACCGCGTCGACAACTACCGTCGTCTACAATCCCGCGGCTGATAGCTGGACCACACTGGCGTCCTATCCACTCGCCGACGCCTGGGAGTCCTGCGGTGGGATCGACGGCAAGGTGTACTGCTCGGGCGGCACCGACGGCACATCTACATTCAAGAGCGGCTTCGCCTACGATCCGGGCGCCGATAGCTGGAGCCCAATCGCCGACATGCCGTTCGATTTGTGGGCCTCGGCCTCGGGCGCTGCAAATGGCTTCCTGCTAGCGAGTGGCGGTGTGACCAATGGCTTCAGCACCATCACTAACCAGGGCATTTACTACGACCCATCGTCAAACACCTGGACGGCGTTGCCCAACTCGCAGTTCCCTCGGTACCGCGCAGCCAGTTCGTGCGGATTCTACAAGGTCGGCGGTTCCTCGGGCGGCTTCAGCCCGACGCCGGATTCTGAGCATCTCTCCGAGCTGGATCAGTGCGGCGTGACCGACGTTCTCTGGCTCGCTGAGTCGCTGACCACGGCGACCTTGCAACCAGGACAGAGTGTCGTCGTGACACTCACTCTTTCGGCCACTGCAGCCGCTCAGGTGACCCAGCCCGGGACGTACACCGCGCAACTCGGTGTCTCGGCCAATACGCCATATACGATCAGCCCTATCAACATCACCATGACAGTCACCCCACCGAAAGGCTGGGGCAAGATTGGTGGCACAGTGATCGGGACGGCATGTAATGGCACAACCGCGCCTCTGGGCGGCGCGCAGGTCCAAGCCAACGGCAAAGGCTACAGCTTCTCGCTGAAGACTGACCCAAGTGGCAGCTATGCCTTCTGGGCGCCTGCCAAGAGCAGCCCATATACGGTGATCGCCAGCAAAGACGGGTGGATCGCCCAGGTCATCACGAAGGTGAAAATCCAGGCCGGGCAGACAACGACAGTCAACTTCAACCTCAGCAAGCTTGGCTGCTGAGTCTTCTCGACCGTTCACAACCTGTGGCCCCGTCACCCATCGTGGTGGCGGGGTCGTTCTTTCGTGCCGTCGTATCTCTGATCTCACTCGCCAGTCGTAGTAGGCGGAATCGGCAATGTGGGGCGGCGCGTGTGCCAGGAGGTCACCCGCTGGTAGGCGTGGCCGAGCCGGAGAATGGAGGCCTCGCCAAAGCGCGCGCCAACGATCTGCAAGCCGATGGGCAAGCCATCGCTGGTGAAACCGCAGGGCAGCGAGAGCGCGGGCTGGCCGGTCATGTTGAAGGGAAAGGTGCAGCGCAGATTGCCCTCCGGCACGATCTCGCCCCCGGCGCGTAGCGGCGTATCCGACTCATCGGCCAGCGGCGCGGGCAGCGCCATCGTCGGGGTGAGCAGAACATCCACCTGCTGCATCAGCGCCAGCATCTCGGTGGTGAAGGCGCGGCGCGCCTGCTGGGCATGGATGTAGTCTCTGGCGGAAATCTCCGCGCCCGCCTCGATGTTCGCCCGCACCGTCGGCGCGTAGCGGTCGGCGCGCGTGGTCAGCCAGCCCATATCGCTATGCCAGGTATAGGCCTCGGGCCGCTGCACGCCGCGATAGACATCAAAGAAGTCGTCCAGCGTCGCGGGCATCGCCAGTTCGACGACCGTCGCCCCCAGCGAGACGAAGACCGCGATGGCAGCGCGCGCAGCCGCCTCGATCTCGGGATCGATGGGGTGGAAGAAAAAGCTCGTGGGGACGCCGATGCGCGCGCCACGGACGGCGACTTCGGGCGCACGCGCGTCGCTGAGCGCGGCGGTATAGTTGAGCAGCGGCACATCTATGCTATCGGGATCGGTGGGATCGTAGCCC
>JAICKD010000612.1 GCA_025928125.1 Ktedonobacterales bacterium | reverse complement strand
GACATGGTTGCCATGCTCCACAGCCTGCTCAACCGTCCCAGCGCGGGTCCGTTACCCAGAGGACGGCTCGTCAACATTCCAGTCCATTATGGCGGAGACGTTGGTCCTGACCTCGACAACGTGGCCGAGCTCCTTGGGCTAACGCCAGAGAAGGTCATCGACCGACATGCCTCTGCCACCTATCGGGTGGCATTCCTCGGATTCCTGGCTGGCTTCCCCTATCTCACAGGCCTGCCCCGCGCGCTCGCCGTTCCGCGGCTCTCCACACCACGCAGGCGTGTTCCATCCGGCAGCGTAGCTATCGCCGACCGCCAGGCAGGCATCTATCCTACTGATAGCCCCGGCGGCTGGCGGATTCTCGGACGCACCTCCACGCCGATCTTCGACCCAGCGCGGCGCCCGCCATCACTCCTCCGCCCTGGAGATCGCGTGCGCTTCTATCCCGTATCGGCGAGCGACCTGCCCTCGGTCGCGTCGCCAGTCCCGCAGCAGACGGCAAGACATCAGGCCGTGGAGTGGCTACGGGTGATCCAACCAGGAATGCAGATGACCGTGCAGGACCACGGTCGTGTCGGCTTCGCGCGCTACGGCGTCACGGCATCTGGCGCGGCTGATCCCGACGCGCTGGCGCTTGGCAATGCGCTGCTGGCCAATCCTCCTGAAGAGGCGGCGCTGGAAATCACGGGCGGAAACACGCAGTTCGAGGTTCTTGCGCCGTGTGTCGTCGCCGTCACAGGCGCGCCGTGTTTCATACGCGTGAACCAGCGGCAGGCGCCATTCGGTGTCACATGCGCGCTGGAATTGGGCGATACGCTTGAGGTTGGGCCAGCATTGGCAGGCTTACGAGTGTATCTCTGCGTGGCGGGCGGCATAGCCGTCCCGAAGGTCATGGGCAGCCGCGCGACCGACCTGCGCGCGCGACTCGGCGGCCTGGGTAGTCGTGCCTTGCGGTCGGGCGACACGCTCGAGCGCGGGCATACCCAGAGGGATGTCGCCGGGCGGATGCTGCCAGTTGATCTGATGCGCCGTTTGCCTGGAAATGGCAACTGGCGCCTGCGTATCTTGCCTGGGCCACATACGGCGCAATCACCCAGCGCGCTCGACAGACTTATCAAAACGTCGTTTGTGGTGGACGCGCGCTCGGACCGAATGGGCGTCCGGCTCCGGCAGATAGGTGGCCAATGCCTGGAAGGTGGGGAGACGCTCTCAGAAGGTCTGGCGCGGGGCGCGATACAGATTCCGCCTGACGGAGAGCCAATCGTACTCCTCGCCGACGCTCAGACGACCGGTGGCTACTATGTTCCTGCCGTGGTCATCAGTGCCGACTTCTGGAAAATTGGCCAACTTCGCCCTGGTGATGCCGTCGGGTTTTGTGGCGTTTCGATGGCAGAAGCGCTGACGGCTTTGCGCCAGCGCGCTGATGAGATTGCGCGGGTTACGCGCCAACCATTACCAGAGCAGCTGCTCGCGGGATTTGCCGAATGGAGCGACGATGCTGAGCTGACCATGGGACAGCGAAAGGACTGCGACGGTGGCGAGTGAAAACGCGATACGTGAAATCGATCTCAACTGTGACGCCGGAGAATCCTTCGGACACTGGCCGATGGGAGATGATGCGGCGCTGATTCCGCTGATGACCTCCGTCAATATCGCCTGTGGCGCGCATGCGGGCGATCCGCTGGTCATGCGTCGGACATTGCTGCTGGCCAAAGAACATCACGTAGCCGTCGGCGCGCACCCCGGCTACCCCGACCTGCACGGCTTCGGTCGGCGCGTAATACCATTCCCAGCCGATGAAGTGGAGGCGTGGACACTCGCCCAACTTGGCGCGCTCGACGCGATGGCTCGTGGAGTTGGTGTTGTCTTGCGACATGTCAAGCCACATGGCGCCCTCTACAACACAGCAGCCGACGACGAGACACTTGCAGCGGCGGTCGTACGAGCCACGCGCGCATTCAATCCAGACCTGACGCTGGTCACGCGGGCAGGGTCGCGCATGGTGACAGTGGCGCGCGAGGAGGGGTTACGAGTCGCCGAGGAAGCGTTTATCGACCGCGGCTACGACAGCGCGGGCAGGCTCTTGCCACGGTCGCATCCCAGCGCGCTGGTAAGCGATCCTCAAGTCGCGGCGGAGCGCGCGGTGGCGCTGCTCCAGACAGGAACGTTGGCGGCAGCCGATGGCGCCCTATTGCGCATCCATCCCCAGACACTCTGCGTTCATAGCGATACCAGCGGCGCCGCGACAATCGCGTTGGCCGCGCGCGCTGCCCTCAATACGGCGGGGATAGCGCTTCGTCCCCTGTATCAGCTGGCCCATTGAGGCAGCGCAGCTGTGACCAGTTGTAGAGGTATTCCTACGAGCGTATAATCTAAAAAGCGCGCATGATACCTGTAACCGTGACAATGGGGTCCGACAAGCGCAATGACGTGGAGCCAAGTTACATGCAAACGAGCGGCCTGATTTCCCACATTCCCATGATACGTCTTGGCGATGACGGCGTCGCTGCATGTAGCAGTTCTTCATCCCCGCCCGGTACGCTGGCAACTCAACGTCGCAAATCCTTCAAAAGCGTGCGTTTGTCGTAACCCTTGAGTTTTCTCTAGAGGAGACGCCCCGTATGTACAGAGGTCAGTCGGGTCAATGGTCCTGGCTATTCCACCGCGTGACAGGCCTGGCCATTCTGCTCTTTCTGCTGGTCCACATCGTTGATATCACCCTGATTGGCTTCGGCCCGACCATTTATAACGATGCTATTGGAATCTTCAGCCTTGGGCCTATTCGCGTCGTCTCAGTTGCGCTGATCGGCGCGGTGCTTTATCACGCATTCAACGGCATCCGTATCATTCTGATCGACTTCTGGTCGACTGGT
>JAICKD010000388.1 GCA_025928125.1 Ktedonobacterales bacterium | reverse complement strand
CTGTTGCTGGCGCGGCGAGATCGCAGATATGCTGTTTCGCGGCTATTATCGGATGGTCCACCACATGCCAGCTCAGGCCGCCATCATCGCTGGTGAGCAGGTGCGCGCACGAATCGCCGTTACAGGCATTGCTCGCGTAGAACCTGCTATCTTGGACGACGATAGCCCCGCCAGTATCCAGCACGCCACGCACTGGCAATGAAAGAGTCTGCCAGGTATCTCCACTATTAGTGCTCACGTAGCCGTGCTGGCAACCCCATTCTCCCAAGACACCACTGGCCAGATCGCACGCTGCGCTCGACCGATCCCAGAGAGACATGAAAACTGTCATGGCGCTGAGCGGGCTGACACGAATATCAATGATAGCGATATCCTCAAGAGGCAAGGGCAACGGAAGGTTTTTCCAGGTTTCGCCTCCGTCCTCAGTGCGACGCAGGCTGGCATAACTCACGGCTCTGCTCGTCTCCGCGGAACCAGTCACCAAATTGGTCACTTCATAGACAACTCGCGGATCACTCGGCGCGATGATGGGGAGCTGCTGGCCCAACGGGGAGCGTTTCCATGTCAGCTTGTCGAGGATTTGCCACTTGCCCGTTTGGCTTTTCGTCGGACCGATAGTTCCACGGCCCGCGAGCGCGCCCTGAAGCACGAGAGCCAGCAGCGCGACGACAGCCACGGCGGCAATGGTCCCGAATATCCATTGATACCGATGCTGATGAACGTGCCGCGCGGCATAAACACGGCTGGATGCCACGTTAGAAGCCTCTGGCTCTCCTTCCCTTGTGTGGGAAGAGACTAGAGGATGAGGTTGTTGGGCGTTACGGTCATTCGCCATTCGCTCGACATCATCTGTCAGCACTTGCGCCAGCGACGCCAGCCGCCGCGCGGACGCCGCCTGCCAGGCGTTGCCATCATCGGTGAGTCGCCGATAGAGTGGCTGAAGATCGGAGGGCAGCGCCGCCAGGTCGCGTGTCGTCTCAGCGTCAGGTTGCCGCTTATCCATCGGATAGATCCTCCCTGTGCGCTACCTTGCTGACCATACCAGTATCGCCGCCATGCGCCAGCCGCTCGCGTAGCAGTTCCAACGCGCGCCGAAGGCGGGTTCGCACCGTTGCCGCTGGCATCTCCAGCGCCTCGCCGATCTCAGTGGAATTCATCCCCGCGTAGAAGCGCAATGCGACCACACGGCGCAAGTCTTCGGGCAATGTCGCGACAGCCTGGCGCACATCCAGCGCCTCGGCATTATGTGGTTCGCCGCCAAATTGGTCTCGCGCAGTGTCATGCAGTTCGCGGTCGAGTGGCGCGTTGAGGCGACGGGTTGTGCCAAAGTGTCCTGCTCGCCAGTTGTGGCACACGTTGACCGTGATGCGCAGCAGCCAGGCGCGCACCGCTTCTTCATCGCGCAACGAGGGCCAGTGTTGCCACGCGCGGAGCATCGCCTCCTGAGCGGCATCCTCGGCGTCGGCCAGCCCTACTAACGCGGCGGCCACGCGGGCAAGTGTGGCGATATGGGGAGCTACCAGTTGCGAGAAGCGCTCGTATTCCATCCGCACATCCCTCTATCGCTCATCCCACTCGTTGCGCAACGTTGTTTTATAGACAGAGCGAATGGGGCAAAGTGTTTGGCCCGGCTTGCTGAATCACATCCCGCCTGGCACAATGAGTGCGGAAATATCCCGCGAGCGTGGCTCCGCTTCATTTGGCGTCATATGATAGCGCGCTTTTCGACAGGTATCGAGATGGCAGAGTTCCAATCACCCGATGCAGACCCAAAGACGAACCAATCCGACGACACTCAACTTACCGTTGAGACGATGGCGCATGCTGGCCAGCGACACCTATGGCCGCGACTCTGGCGCGCGGGTGGCCTTGCGGAGCAACCGCTCACCATGCGCCAGAAGGTGTGGCGCGTCGGCGGCATCACGCTGACGCTTGCGCTGGTGGCGGTGCTTTTCGGGCAGAGCCTCGCGTCTTTGGCGGGGAACGCGTGGAATCGGGCGTTTCCGCCACCGCCTGGCCCCATAGCCACCTGTCTGCATGATGCGCAATGGTCGCCATCGGGCAATCGTCTGGCGGTGCTGGGTTACACCGGAAATTGCGGCGAGACGATGGAGCACCTTTCTGGTGTGCTGGACATTTATGACGGCACAGGCCAACGGCGAATCCGTCAGATCGCGCTCGATACGTTGCTCGTGTCCGCTGAAACGAGGCTGGCTCAGACCGTCGATACCGACCATATCGCTTTGGGACAGGTCCTCTGGCTGAACGGTGAGAAACAGCTTGCCATCACATTTTCCTTGCCGCCACGCGCAGGCAGCGGCCAGACGACAACAGAGTTCGGGATCATCACGCTCGATCCCAGTGGCGCCAATGGCGGCCCCAGAGTTCAGTTCGAGGAGATCCTCAACCGCTATGGAACGTACTATCCGATACCTGGCATCAGCCTCATCTGGGATCTGGCGACGGGCCACACCCAGATGATCGCCAGTGCCACGCAATATTTCTACGAGAACGCGCTTCCGCTGGCATACCAGTATAAGTGGTCGGGACAGGGCATAGTTGCCGACTCACGAAATCAGATGTCTATTGGCAACGCGCAGAGTGGCGCCTCATTTGCGCTCTGGCAGGCGGGCTGGCTGACGAGCATCTCGCCAACGGACGCCGCCACCAACGGCGACGCGCATGTCTTCTTCCAGACGAATTTCGCGGCGGTATCACCCGATGGCCGATTCGTGATGGCCCCTATCGCGATGCAGACGCTAGTCGCGCCACATCTCTCTGGACCAACACCACCCCAACCTGATAATCACGGCGAACTGCCAATTGTGCTGACACGTGATCAAGCCTTCCTGAAGATTCTTCAGAGCATCCCTACGAACACCGCTGCGGGTGCTGCGATGCCGATCACGTATATCGCCTGGCGGCCCGATGGCAAACAGGTGGCAACCTTCAACCTCAAGGATGACCAGAAGGTGAACATCTACGACTGCGCCACGGGTCGGCTGCTCAAATCGGTGAGCGAGCCGCCGCAGCCGTCCACGTTCAGCGGCATCCTCGGCGCGCTCCGCTGGTCTCCCGATGGCGAAAGGCTGATGCTGCTGGATGGTGCCGTGCTGACAGTATGACAAAGCGTTTGCGGGAGATGTGGAGAAATCTATCAGGCAACTGGTCGCGCCACGTGCTGCCCACACAGGTGACCGTGAATCATGCGCCGACGCTCAGCCAGACACTGGCGATGAGATCCGTGCCGCGCGTGACCTGTAGCTGCCAGCAGCCTTGCGTTGGGAAGATGAAGTTCGTACCCCATTCATCGCCCGGACGCTGCCAGTTTGACCCGCCTGGATGCGGGTCGGGGCCATTAACAGGCAGCAACCGAGCGTCGTCTGGCCCGCTCGCAACAACCTGAAACGCTCCTGAACCAGTCGCGCGCCAGATAATGAGAGCCGAGCTGTTCACGGAAGGCTTCGGTCCTGAAAGAAGCAGCGCCCACACATCGCCGTTGCCGACACTATCGGCGTGCATCTCAGGCATACCAAGCGTCGATGGAGCCTGAGGTGTCACCGGACACATCGTAGCGGGTGTACCTGACGCGCCCGACGATGTACCGCTCACGATAGTGATGCCGCTCTGAATCTGCGAGCGCGACGTGAAGCCACCTCGTGTCGGGGTGGCCGCTGGAGCAGATCGAAACGCGGAAAAGAACGTCTGATATGAGATGGCGGGCCAGAGCAGGACCGCCAGAGCGCCGATAAGCACGATGGCAACGATGGCGGCCCGGCGTCTGCGCTGCTCAACGGTGAGCGGCGGGCGCAACCCTTCGATGACCATCTCTTCGTGAGGAGCATCATGATCGGGCGTGTTGTCCCGCGTGCCGTCAGAGTCGTCGCCATCATCCATCGCAGTCTCCATAGACGATATCTGGCTCCCCTCTCCCACAGGGAGAGGGGCTGGGGGTGAGGTCACTGCTGCGCAATCGCCGCTTTGCTGCCACGCAGGACGAACTTCTGTATCTTGCCGGTCGCCGTCTTAGGCAGTTCGGTGACGAAGTGGACGGCGCGCGGTGTCTTGAAGTGCGCCATACGGTCGTGTACGAACCGGCGCAGTTCCTCGTCGGTCGCGGTGGCGCCCGGCTTGAGCACGACGAAGGCGTGTGGCGACTCGCCCCACTGCGCGTCGGGCATACCCACCACCGCCACCTCCTGCACGGCGGGATGCCGTAGCAGCACTCCCTCGACCTCGATGGAGGAGATATTCTCGCCGCCGCTGATGATGACATCCTTGATGCGGTCGCGAATCTCGACGTAGCCGTCCGGGTG
>JAICKD010000536.1 GCA_025928125.1 Ktedonobacterales bacterium | reverse complement strand
CTGACGACGGCGCCCTTCGAGGCGGAGTACGCCGCCTGACCAACCTGCCCGTCGAAGGCCGCGACCGAGGCGGTGTTGACGATGACGCCGCGCTCGCCCTCAGCGTCTGGCTCGTTGCGCTGCATCACGTCGGCTGCCAGACGGATCGAGTTGAAGATGCCGACGACGTTCACCTGAAGCACTTTGGCGAAGCGGTTGAGGTCGTGGGTGGTGTCTTTGCCCAGCACCTTCTCGGCGATGGCGATGCCCGCGCAATTCACTACAATGCGCAGCCCGTTGCCCAGCGAGGCCGCCGCCTCCACCGCCGCGCGCATCGACTCTTCGCTGGTGACATCAGTCGCCACGAAGCGCGCCTTCTCGCCCAGTTCCGCCGCCAGCGCCTCGCCCGTCTGCGCGTTGAGGTCGGCGATGACCACCCGCGCGCCCGCGTCCGCTAGCCGCCGCACCGTCGCCGCGCCCAGCCCTGATGCGCCCCCCGTCACCAGCGCGCCCGTTCCCGCTATTTGCATGTTCGGCCCTCCTTCGTCGTTGAATTACGTTCAATGCGAAAGCGGCGACCACGCCGCCATCCAACGCATCCAACCATACACCGCGCGACGCGGCAACAGCAATATGGCGCATACATGGACATATAATGTCGTTGGCGGCTCGTCATGTGCTAAAAACATCTAGCAAAACCGTCATGCCCCAGTGGCAATCATGGAAGTAGGCCAGCTTCGCGGCATGAATGCCGCGGCTAAGAATGGGGTATCGATAGCATCTCTACGGTGTCGAAAGGTGAAATCATGCGTTCGGGAATCTTCTCGTCCTACATACCATGGGTCGGTGTGTTCTTCCTCGCGATGGGGCTGCTCTCGTTCTTCACCCATGCGCCGCTGCTGGGGGGCGCGCTGCTCTGCATCGGCGTAGCATTCCTGCTGCTGGGCAACTCAGCGCAGGCGTGGCCAACGTTGCCGCCCTGGCGCAAGATCGGCTCGGCCGTCGGCATCGTCGCGGGCCTGATTTTCCTCGTCGCCAGCCTCATCATCAACGGCTTTTGATTATCCATCCTTACGGGAGGATGGGTCTTTGAGCCAGAGTGAGACATGCGCTGGCTCCATCGTCTGCTGGACCACGGTCAACAGTCGCTCGCGAAATGAGGCGATATCCACCTCCTGCCGCAGCGTCGTCCCAAACGCCTCGACCGCCTTGCGCGCATCGTACTTCGTGCGATAGAAGCGCCGGTCCACCGCCCGCTGCACCCGCCGCCGCAACGGCTGGAAGAGCGCGGCGATGAGCAGGGTTGAGATGACAATCGTGATCGGTTCATCCGGGCCGCCGGGGATGGGCACGAGTGTGCGCGAGATAGCCTGGAACGCGATAATGCAGCCCGCATACGCGGCGGCCAGCACGACCGTGACCGAGCCATAGACCAGTGCGCGATTGATGATCGTGTCGATATCGTAGAGACGGTTGCGCTGGATAGCGATGAAGAACGTGATCGGGAGCGCCAGGATGACAAGCTGGTAGAACAGAAAAGACGCGGGCATATAGAGCGTCTGGCCGAGCGGCGTAAATCCCGACGGCAACCAGAAAAGCTGGTTAGCGACGAGCACCGCGAACAGTCCAGCGATGGCCCATTTCGTCTGCTGGCGCTGCACTGGCGTGGAACTGTGCCGGTAACGGTAGACTTGCCAGATGATCGTGGTGATGACAAAGAGCGGATAGCCGAGGAACAGTATGCCTTCAAATAGATCAGGGGTGAAAGTAATCAACTGCCCCCAGATTCCCCAGACAATGAACAGTATCCACGTCCAATGCGGCACGAAGCGTCCGCTGGGAAAGAGCATAAACGTCGCGGCGTAGATAATCCACACGGGAAACGTCAAAACCTGCAACAGCACCCAGAGAGATGGAGGAATATCGGTGGGGAGGTTTCCCGTCGTGCCGTTGTTCATAATCGGGTAGCCGACCAGAAAGAGCGCGACGAGCAGCGCCATCCAGTCGTTCGAGCGCCGCCGGAACAGGATGAGCGCCAGCACGACCGAGATCAGCGAGATAACCAGTGTACACGAGAGCGCGATCCAGGCGAACGTATCGAGGCTGATGCCGATGCTGGCAAGCGCCGCCTCCTGTTGTGTGGTGAATCCACAGCTGTCTGGGCAGGCGCGCGACATGAACGCTAGATAATAGGGAATCTGGATGAAGAACGCCACCAACATCCCCGCGAGCACGAGAACCCACACGATGCGTGCGACGATCAGCCAGCGTCCGCTGAGCAACGTGTTGCTGGCGCCGCGCGTCGAGGATACGTCTACCATCTCTGTCGCCGTCATGTCTCTAACCAATTCCATCATCACCCAAGAGAGTACCTGGAGTGTTTTTGACATGATACCCGCTTAGCGTCACGAAAGCGTTACGGAAACGGCTGAATGCGTGCGATTGCTCAGGATCACAAACGCCTGGGAGCCGCGAGAGGACACGACCACCCAGGCCGTCGCGGACGGAGGGCGCCCGCGCCGTGCCGCACGCGAGGCTACGTGCGGCGCCAGGGTAAATGCGAGCGAGACTTCACGCCGAGCGGCTCCCCAACCGCCGGGAGGTGAAGGGTGTTCCCGTCGCGATAGAACCATTATAGAACTAATGTTCTATAGAAATCAAGTCACCAATTCCTCCCCTATCCACGCACACTTATGTACACAAGGAAGCGGCTGTCATGCATGCTATAGTTGAAAGCATGACCGCGACGTATCGACACGAGCAGACGGGTAGATAAGCAGATGCGACCGGACGCGCGCCGGACAGAGAGGATGACCGACAGGTGAGTACTAATCAGCCGCCATCAGAGTTGCTTCAGGATTTGCATGAGCAGGTCGCGCTGGTGACAGGCGCGAGCAGCGGCATCGGCATGGCAGTGGCCCAGGCGCTGGCGCAACGTGGCGTGCGGGTGGCGCTGGCCGCACGTCGGCTAGAGCGTTTGCAGGCGCTCGCCGACGAGCTATCGGGCGATGGGAAGGGAGAAGCGCTGCCGCTCGCCTGCGATGTGCGCAATCCCGAGGACGTGCGGGCAGCGGTGCAACAGACGCTCGACCGCTGGGGCAAGCTCGATATTCTGGTCGCCAATTCCGGCTTTGGCTATCGCGCGCCCGTGGTTGACGGGGACATCGCCCGCTGGAAAGACATGATCGACACCAATGTCTACGGACTGCTGCTGACGCTGAAATATGGCGTCGCGCCGATGCTGGAGCGCGGGCAAGGGCATGTGATCGTTACGTCGTCGGT
>JAICKD010000524.1 GCA_025928125.1 Ktedonobacterales bacterium | reverse complement strand
GCCTCCATATGTCTTTCCTGAGCCGAGGCGGTCCCTCTCTTGCTGCCCGATGGCGTCTCGTCCAGCGGCGATGCGCCAGTGAGCGCGCCGAGCCAGCGGCTGAGCATCGGCGGGCGTCTGCCTCGCTTCAGCCTGCCGGGAATCGTCCAGATCATGCGCTAACCACTTCCTATGTCACGTTCGATCATCGCACCCTGTGGATATCCTCTAACACACGCCAGCCTCGCAAAGATAACACCGCTATTCATTGCGGAGTACAGGCACGAGGCGGCTGGTGTTATGGACTAATCTAGCGAGCATGCTATACTGTTGGCAAAAGCGAGCGGTGAAAGAGGCTGAGGATGCAAGAAAGGCTGTCTATGAGCGCGTGGGCATTGTTCGCATCGTTGGGTTATGCCCTGGCGGTCGTGTTGTTTCTCTTGTATGCGGTGATGTTCTGTCTTCGCGCCATTCGATCGCACGGGAGAGACTGCGGACTTTTGCTCGTCGCTGTGTCACTGTCAGTATTCACCGCGCTGCTGATCACCGTTTTCTATTTCACCAACCCGTATCGCTGAAGGCCAGAATAGACGGACAATGTCTGGGTCGTGTCGATCAGGAGCCAGTCGCGCAGACATTATGAGCCATATCGCTTATGTGTCAGATGTCGGCGGAGCCTTGTCGATAGATCTTGGCCGATGTGATCACGCCGTTCGCATCAACACAGTAGAATCCGGCAATGAAGTCTTCCCGCGCAGCGCCTTCAATGGTCATGGTCTCTAGCAGCTCGCATGCGACTCGGTTCTGGTCGATGAGCATGGAGCGGATAGTAAGCTCTGGTGCGATGGTACGAAAGGCCTCACTGAACAATGCGGCTAGTTCATCACGTCCACAGAATGTATGCTGGCCAGTTTGCCAGACCGCATCCTCGGCGAGTCCGGTAAGGAGAGAGTGAAGATCCTGGGCATTGAATGTCGTGATATGATCGCGGATGGCCTTCTCCACCTGGGCGTATCGCTCGGTCATTCTTCGCCCTCTCTATCGCTGCCTATTGCTGTCGCGTTATCAATGGAGCTGTTTCGGCCGGATTTTTTAGGGGCATGGCGAGATACCCGCCTCACCCGATTTTATACGTCGCCAGCCCTTTGGCGACCGCTTTGCCCGATGCGGTCGTCGCGTCGATGTCGAGGTAGACCAGGCTGCGGCCACGGCTGAGCACATGCGCAGTCGCCACCACATCTTCATCGTCGGCGGCGGCGAGATAGGTGACGGAGAGGCTGACCGTCGTGCCGCGGACGTTCGCGGGTACCTCGGCATCGGACCAGGCGGCCGCTGCCCCGGCGCTATCGAGCAGGGTGGCGATGGCCCCGCCATGCACCACCGTGCCGATGGTCGTCACTGTCTGGTCATACGGCAGCCGCAGCGTCGCCCTGCCCGGCTCCAGCGCGACCAGTTCGATGCTGAGATAGCCGACGAACGGCGAGGTGCGCAGCCACTGGCGGATGATTTCGGCGCCGGTGGGGGTCGGTGCGCTCATGGTTACTGCTCCTTCTCCTGTATTTGCGCAAGCGCTGCGGCATACTCGCGGGCATAGTCGAGATAGTGGGCGACGCCATCGCGGATGCGCGCCTGTTCGGCCTCGGAGACCGCGCGGATCGCTTTGCTCGGCACGCCCATCACCAGCTGTCCCGGCTCAATCTGCTTGCCTTCTGGCACCAGCGTGGCGGCGGCAATCAGGCAGCACGCACCGACCACCGCCAGATTGAGGACCGTGGCGCGCATGCCAACCAGCGTGCCGTCGCCAATCGTCGCGCCATGCACAATCGCGCCGTGACCCAGCGTGCATTCCGCGCCGACGGTGGCGGGCGCGCCCTCGTCGGTATGCAGCACGCAGCCATCCTGCACGTTGGTGCGTGGCCCAATGCGTATGGCTGCGGTATCGCCGCGCAGAACGGCGCCGAACCAGATGTTCGCGCCTGACTCGATGGTGACATCGCCGACGATCACCGCTGTTGGCGCGATGAAGGCATCCTCGGCGATGCGCGGCCAGACCCCGCGATAGGGCAATATCAAGAGTGCGGCCCCCTCCCCTAACCCCTCCCCCAGCTAACGCTGGGAGAGGGGAAACAGATATCACCCGGCGCACCAGGCGTCATATAGCGCTCGCACGGCGCGGCAGATGGCGGCGCGGGCGGCGGGAATATTACCCTGATCGGTCGTCAGGATGACGTAGGCGCAGGCGCAGGCGCCACCTGGCCCGCTGAGCAGCCCGGCGTCGGCAAACGTATCGTCGAGCGAGCCGCTTTTGTGCGCCAGTTGGGCGGCGGGTGGCAGCCAGTCCGCCAGCTCGTCGAAGAGCTGCTGATTTGCCAGCATCTCCGCGATACGCCGGCCGCCGGGCAGCGCGCCGCCGCGAATCAGCGTGAGCAGCGTCAGCATCTCGCCCGCTGTCGTCACGTTGTCGCGGTGGGCCGCTCGCGCCTCCATATCCATGAAGCGGCGCGCGAGATGGGTGTGCGTGAGTTTGAGGCGGCTCATCGTCTCGTTGATCTCGCCCATGCCAAGCAGCCCCAGCAGGAAATTCGCGGCGGTGTTGTCGCTGACGATCAGCATCAGTGTGCAGAGATCGTCCAGCGTCAGCGCGGTGGCGGGATTGAGATAATCGAGCACGCCGCCACCGCCCGCGCGCGGCTCATCCGAGGTGTCGAAGCGCTCGTCGCGGGCAAACTGGCCGAGGTCTATCCGCCGCACCAGTTCGATGGCAATCGGCAGCTTGGCGAGGCTCGCCGCCGGAAATACCTCATCCGCGCGCAGACGAATGGACGCTTTCTCGCCAGCAAAGCTCTGCGCGGCCAGCGCGGTACGCCCGCCGAGCGGCTGGAGGATGGCGTCGAGCGCCTGGGCGAGCGCGTCAGAGTCGTCGGTGAGTGTTGGTGTTGCGGGCGTATTGGCCATCAGTATGCCGCCTTTGGCAGCGGACGCCGCGCGCCCGCGTAGAGCTGCGCCAGCCGCGCGCTATAGTCCTCGCGGTCAGGGTCGAGCGCGTTGATCGTCACCTGATGGCGCACCGAGCCGTCGGCGTGCAGCATCTGGCTGGCGTCGAGCATGATGCCGACATGCACGATATGGCCATTGCGCGCGAAGAAGGCCAGATCGCCCGCGCGGAGGTCGCCGTGCTCGACGACGTATGGGATGCTGGCGTACTGCTGGTCGGCGTCGCGCGGGATGGTGATGCCCGCGTGGCGATAGCAGAGTTGCGCCAGCCCGCTGCAATCGAGGCCGCGCGCGGTGCAGCCGCCCCAGCGATACGGCACACCCAGCAGGCTTTTG
>JAICKD010000434.1 GCA_025928125.1 Ktedonobacterales bacterium | reverse complement strand
CCGCGCGCCAGATCATTCGCACACTGCTGCGCTACGGCGCGACCGGGGCTGTCTCCTCACACGACCTGAGCCTAACCGAGACGCCCGACCTGACTGCCGCCCGCGACGCCGTCCACTTCACCGAGACGTTCACCCGCGGCGCGGACGGTCCCGCGATGTCGTTCGACTATCGGCTGCGCCCCGGCGTCGCCACCTCGACCAACGCGCTCAAGCTGATGGAGATGGTCGGCCTGCCACTGGACGATGTGTCAGCGGAAGACGCGGATTAGGGTCCTCACGGTTGGTAAGCCGTCAATGGCAGGACGACATGGGCAAAACGAGTGAGGATGGAACTGATGGCGCTATAGGACCGCCAGGAGTAGCGCTATCCCAGAATGCTGCCATACGCATCAACGCCGCGTGCTGCACGCCGAGTGTATCAGCAATCTGATCCATCGTGGAGCCGCCAAGCTTATGGCAACCATAGGACTGCGAGAACTGCGCTTTTGGGCAACCGCCTGCCGGTATAATCGCTTGCGCCACGATACCTTCGCTATCCCGAAAGGTGAGTAGGTATCCGCCTCCCTGATCATATGGACAGGAGACTGTTGGCACAAATGGCGGCAATGCCCGCATGGTGGAAAAGAGGCGCTGCACTTTCTCAGCTTGGTTTGTCTGGGCATCGAACGCGGCGACATGGTTTTGGGGAGGACCGCTGAAGCGCACCACCTGCAGCGCCGTAGGTATGCGCTCTGTTGGCGTTGGCGAAGGGTTCGGTGTAGCAACATCGGCGGCGGTCGTACGCACGCAGCCGACGAGCAGCGCGATGCATGTCAGCATCAACGCAAGCAAGTATAGCCCACGAGATACTCTCAACATGGCCTGCTCTCCTTTGTCCGCCGAGTTCGCTGATAGTCTCTCTGACGCCCAGGTAGCAGGCCGTTTACCGCACTAGACGGACGTACGCACGCGCATTGCGGCGACGCCACCAGGCGAGGGCGCGGCCACCGAGCCAGAGCACGGCCAGCATGGCGCTGCCCCAGACGACGATCAGCAGCAGCGGGGTGTAGGGCGCGCGCAGTCGGGCATAGTAGACGTAGCCGCCGAAGATTGTCAGCGCGAGGCCGTAGCCGCCGAGCAGCGCGAAGAGTCCCATCGCCTCCGCCAGCACGGAGGGTTTGCGCCGCCACCAGAGCATCCATAGCAGCCAGCCCGCCCCCAGCAGCGGGAAGAAGGGCAGCATCTCGCGCATCAGCGTCGTGATCGCCACGTTGATCGCCAGCAGGAATGAGGCGAACGGCCCTTGATGGTCAATGGGAAGGAAGGGATTGACTGTCGTCAGCGCTTCAGGGGCCACTGAACCCGACTTCGCCACGAACTCGACCGGATGGGCGCGAATGATGGCAGTGCTATATTCCCCGGCCAGCGCGAAATAGTCACGATGCAGCGGCGGGTAATTCTCGCGGAGAACGTTCCAGGGGTCGGCGTCGCCACGCGCGACATGCGCCGAGACCAGCTGAGTCATCGCCGCGTATTGGGGTGGCGCCTCGCGCTCCATGCGATACTGCATCACCTTGCCCAGCAGGTTGACGTTCGAGATATAGGTGACACACGTGCAGTCGTTCTGGGCGCGATTGAGGACGACATAGCCGCCGAGCGTCCCATAGAGCACAGCAAGCGCCAGAATCGCCGTTGGCAGAAGCCGCCGCGCCAGCCCGCGCCGCCATGCCAGAGTCAACAGGCAGGCGAAGAGCGGGATCGGCAGATAGATCCATTCGGGCCGCGTGAGGAAGAGCGCCAGCAGCGCCACGGCTACGCCCCAGAGCGCGAGCGGACGCGGCCAGCGCAAGGCAAGCACGAGCGCCAGCGCCAGCGTCGCCAATAAGAAGAGCGCCAGCCCCTCTGAGAGGATCGGGCGCACATATGAGAGCAGGTGAGTATTGATGGCGATGGGCGCGACGATGAGCGCGGCAACCCACGCCCGACGCAGCATGAGACAGAGCGCGGCGTAAAGCTCCAGCGTCGCCAGCACATAGAGGACGCCCTGCGCGATGCTCACCGCGTCGAGGTTGCCGCGTCCGGTTGCCAGAAAGAGCAGCGCGATGAAAGTGGGATAGCCGGGTAGGCGCGTCGCATCAACGAAATGGCCTGCATCGAGGATGGCATTGGCCTGACGAAGATAGGCAGCGCTGTCGGGGTCGATTCCCGGGTGCGGCGCGTTGACGTAATAGCAGACCGTCACCAGCGAGGTCAGCGCCAGTACCGCGGCGCCCCATGCGAGATAACGCGGGCCACGCCAGTCACGCGCCATCCATGCCATGACTTGCTGTATTCGTGGATGGCGTAGTAGACCGGCGCCCATAGTCCTCCCCAGGTGTGTTGTAGTACTCCGTGCATAGTATGCCACAGCGACCTATTCTCCGTGGCAGACCCTGTGCCATCGCTGTACCAGGGCGCAAAAAAGCCTTCCATCGTGGTGATGATGGGAGGCTTTTTGCTCGATAGACTCTGGGCAGATAGAGAGGTGATCCAGCTTCGCAGCATGAATGCCGCAGCTAGTCCGCCTATGCCCAACGCGCCGTTACCGCATGTTACCAAACGTTACCGCGCGCTGGTGAGCCAGCCGCTCTGCTCCAGCGCCTGAAGCAGCGCCGCGTTGGATTGCGTGCGCTCCAGCACGTTGAGCAGCTGCTGGGTCGCCTGGGCGGGCGGCACATCGGCCAGCCGACGACGGAGCGCCGTGGTCGCACGTAGCTCCTCGGGCGTCAGCAACATCTCCTCGCGGCGCGTGCTGGACTTGATAACATCCACCGCCGGGAAGAGCCGCCGCTGCGACAATTCGCGCGAGAGGTGAAGCTCCATGTTGCCGGTGCCTTTGAACTCCTCATAGACCACGTCGTCCTGACGGCTGCCGGTATCCACCAGGCAGGTCGCCAGAATCGTCAGGCTGCCGCCTTCATCCAGGTTGCGGGCCGCGCCAAACGCGCGCCGTCCGGTATCTAGCGCCTGCGCGTCGATACCGCCTGAAAGCGTACGCCCCGCGCCCCGCGTCGCCAGATTCTCGGCGCGCGCCAGCCGTGTCAGTGAGTCCAGCACCATGAAGGCGTCGCGCCCGGACTCGGCAACCCGCTTCGCGCGCTCGACCGCCACCTGAACCAGCCAGGCATGGCGCTCGGTCTCTTCGTCGAAGCTGGCCGCGTAGACCAGTCCGCCGCGCGGCTCCAGCCGGGCGCGCAGGTCGGTAACCTCTTCGGGACGCTCGCCGACGAGCACCGCCATCACGACAGCGTTGGGATAGCCCGTCAGCACCGCCTCTGCCGCCTCGCGGATCAGCGTTGTCTTGCCGGTCTTGGGCGGGGCCACGACCAGCGCGCGCGAGCCAAAGCCGAGCGGCGCGAACAGATCGATGAGCCGCGTCGAAACCGGGGGATGCGTCCCCTGCTCCAGCCGGATGCGCCGTTCGGGGAAGGTGGCCGTCAACTGCTCGAAGAGCGGGCGGTCGCGCTGTGTTTCAGGTTCAGCTTCATTGACGCTGTCGATTTGCACGACATGGCGCCGACCAGCGCGCTCCTCCGCCATACCGCTGACGAGATCCCCTGAGCGCAGCCCATAGCGGCGTACGTCCTCAGGGTTGATACGGGCGAGCGGCAGCAGATTGCGCTCATCCAGCACCTCGGCGGGCGACATCCCCTGGCCGCCACCCAGCCAGAGCACGCCGTTGACCTCGACGGTGCGCGCTGGAGCCGCGGGCTGGCGCTGACCATAGCCGTAGCGGCTTTCGGCGCCAGCGGGCGCGGGCGTATGGGTGTACATCGAGCCGCCATCTCGCGAGGGACGTCCGCCGCGTGTATCTGGCTGGCCGCGCCGACCGCCTTGATTGCCCAGGTTGCGGCGGGTAGTCAGCGGGCCGCCACGCTCGGCCTGCTCGGCATACGACGCGGGTGACGCGGGCGG
>JAICKD010000377.1 GCA_025928125.1 Ktedonobacterales bacterium | reverse complement strand
GGCACGTGTCACCGCTCGTCAGTCTAGCACATGGCATAGCCTGACAGCAGGGCCGACTAGCAGCGGCGGGGCGTCCCTACATCACATCGTAGCGCTCGCGCGACGTGAGCGGCAAGCGGCGCTTGCATGACTGCCCCTATGTCCAGGATGGCTAGCCAGTAGCGGGTGTCAGATTTCTGCACGAATGAACAGGATATCTCTTGCGCGTATCTGGTCCAGTATGTTACCTTAAGCGCGGCGCCAGTTGAGCGCACCCAATGGACCCATGAAGGACAGGAGGACGCAGCATGCACAAGAAGCTACGCGGCATTGCGCCGTTTATCCAAGAGCTGTATCCCCGTGCCTGCCAACAAGCGTACGCTCATTCTCGTCGTCGGAGGGTGGACTGAGACGTACTCGATCAGAGAGCAGGCGCGGGTGTCCGATTGATGACATCCGCGCTATTTTTATGCGCGCTATTCGAGATTCGTCTCGATGCTGAAGAGGCTTGTAATGATTACCGGCAAGATACTCAAAACCTACGGCTGGCCCGAAGGCAAGATCATCGGGCTGGCGAAATCAGCCGCGGAAGATCTGGCGAAGACCGGCCTCGAACAGGACGCTATCCTCGTCTGGCTGGACGGCGTGCGCGAGGAGCCAGGCAAATATCTGGCTGACCCGACGTTCGCGGCGCTGGCGCGCGAGTGCTTGCGTCGCTCCAAAATGCCATATGATGAAGCTGAAGATATTGTCCGCGACCAGCCCGCGAGCTTTGCGGTCTGGGGTGAGGGTCTGATCGAAGGTCAGGCGGTTGCCCAGATGGAAAACGCGATGCGGTTGCCCGTCGCGGTCCAGGGCGCGCTCATGCCTGACGCGCATGTGGGCTACGGCCTGCCTATTGGTGGCGTGCTGGCGGCGGATGACGCGGTTATCCCGTATGCGGTCGGCGTCGATATTGGCTGTCGCATGCGGCTGTCAATCTATGATGTCTCGCCCATTGTGCTCGGCCAGCGGCGCGCTGAGTTTCGCAACGCCCTACTGGATCGCACGCGCTTCGGGCTGCGCGAGGGCTGGGAACTGCGCGACCGCCCCGATCATCCCGTGCTGGACGACCCGACGTGGGAGGCGACGCGGCTGCTCAAGTCGCTCAAGATCAAGGCCCAGCAGCAGCTCGGCACATCTGGCAGCGGCAACCATTTCGTCGAGTGGGGCGCGTTCCGCCTCTATGCCGACGACGAACAGCTTGGCCTGAATGCGGGTGAGTACCTGGCGCTGCTCTCACACAGCGGATCGCGGGGCGTCGGCTTCAAGATCGCCAACACCTATACTGAGCTGGCGTCGCGTGAGCATCCGCGCCTGGATGCCTCACTACACCATCTGGCGTGGCTCTCGCTCTCAAGTGAGGCGGGCCAGGAATACTGGCTCTCGATGGAGTTAGCGGGCCGCTTCGCCTCGGCGAATCACGCCGTCATCCACCAGCGCGTGGCGGCGGCGATGAAGCTGAGGTCGGCGGCTGTCGTCGAAAACTTTCACAATTTTGCATGGCTGGAAGCGTTGCCCGATGGCTCGCGTGCGGTCGTCCACCGCAAGGGGGCGACCCCTGCGGGCGCTGGAGTGCTGGGCATCATCCCCGGCTCGATGGGCGACGCGGGGTACGTTGTGCGCGGGCGTGGGTCGGAGGTGGCGCTCAACTCGGCGTCGCATGGAGCGGGTCGCCGCATGAGCCGCCGGGCCGCCTTCGAGTCGATCACCAAGACGGCGCGGGACGCCTATCTGCGCGAGCGGGGCGTGACGCTGCTCGGCGGCAATGTGGATGAGTCGCCGCAGGCATACAAGGACATCGAAACGGTCGTCGCCGCACAGAATGACCTGATCGATGTGCTGGGCAAGTTCACGCCGAGGTTGGTACGAATGGCTGAAGAGGCGGGCGAGTTTTAAAACAGCCCGTCCGCCTCATTGCGCCCATCTTGATGAACTCGTAGGCGTCTAATGGTTTCTGGAGATGGCTACCATGCGTATTCGCCCACTCGATACAGCGCGCGACTTTCCGGCGCTGGCGGCGCTGCTGGCCGTGCGCGACCCTGAGCCGCCGACACCCGAACTGTTGCGCGAGTGGGAGGGCAACGCGCCCTCGAGACTGGTCCGGCAGCGGCTCGTCGCCTTCGATGATGAGTTGGGCGAGGCAGGTTCTGATTCTGAGGCGATGGTAGGGTTCGCTGATGCCGCGAGCTGGCCATGGGAGCCGCCGCATCAATTCTGGATATCAACTGTCGTAGCGCCAGATCATCGACGGCGGGGGCTGGGAACGCAACTAGCCGACGCCGTGCTTGCCTTCGCCAGAGAACAGGGGGCGACACGGCTGGCAGCCGAGGTGCGCGACAACGCTTCTGAAGGGCTGCGCTTTGCTGAGCGCTACGGCTTTCGCAAGGATCGCCACATCTTCGAGTCACGGCTGCATCTAGCCGACTTCGATGAGCAGCGGTTCGCGGGCGCGGTGGAGCGCGCGGAGGCGGAAGGCATCCTGTTCCTTACGCTGGCTGATCTTGGCGATAGCGATGAGGCAAGGCGCAGACTCTACGACCTCAACGCTGCATTGGTGCGAGATATCCCTGGACATGATGGCGACTTTATGCCATTCGAGCAGTTCCAGAAGACGGTCTGTAGCGCGTCGTGGTATCGTCCCGATGGGCAGATTGTCGCGGCAGTTGGCGGTAGCTGGGTCGGCATGGCGGCAGTCGGCTACTTCGCGAACACAAATTCGATGTATAACATGTTCACTGGCGTTGATCCCGCCTGGCGCGGCAAAGGAATCGCCCGGGCGCTCAAGCTGCTGGCTATCGCATGCGCTCGCCGCTATAGCGCCATCTATATCAGCACCAACAACGACTCTGAAAACGCGCCGATGCTGGCGATCAATCGCACGCTCGGCTACCAGCCGGAGCCAGGCTATTACCGGATGATCCGCGAACCCGCGTTTGGGTAGCTATAACGGCAGATAGGTGAAGGTATCGCGCCATTCCTCATGGTTGCTGCACGACCATACTTCATAGAGTTCCTGAATTGCTATTCCGATAGCCAGTTCCTGTGCCACGAGCATGACTCCAGGACTATGTTCGCCTTCTGGTAAACCTGCGAGAAAAGTCGCGAAATGGTCTGGCATCGTGTTGATATCATGCGTGAGTAAGATCCTATCGAGTTGCCGTGCCTCAGCCAGCAGTTCAGGGTCAGGTGTTGTATGGAATCCAGCGCTTTGGGCTGTTATGAGATCGACAGTGGGAGCGATACGCCGTAAACCCACCAGAATGCGAGCATTGAAGTTCACGTCGGTGAGGAATCGTGGTTCGTGATCGTGTGAGCCATCAGCAATACTCATGAGCGATGGTCTGTCTCCCGAAATCGGGCGACTCGCTCGCGCATTTCAGCGTAGAACTCTGGCTTTATTGCCTCGCTCTCAGCCTTTTTGCGACGAAAGAGTTCATCTTGCTCGCGAAAGTATGCGTCTAGTTGATCACGGTTTTCCATATAGTAAAGAACTGTCCCATAGACATCCCGGAGGGAGAGTGGCGAAAAACTCGCCTGTATCTCTTCCGGCGAGAAGCCTTGCCGCCAGAGTGAGATCACACTGTATACAGAAACGCCGCTCTCTCCCACGTACCAGCCGCCATCTCGCCTGCGTACATATTCAACTGCTTGCATTGGCGTGCCTTCGATGCTCTCTCAGTCTTGAACGTTTCCGGCTGCATCGATAAATGTACTGCTATTGTATCATGCGTCAGGATGCTTGGATGAACGCGACTTGAATATTGTGGGGAGTATGCACACCATGTCAGACCAATCAGGCAGTCTCGCCAACACACGCGCTACCTATGATCGCGTGGCCGAGGAATATGCGGCGCGCATCGCAGGGGAGCTGGCGGGCAAGCCGCTGGATCGTGCGCTGCTGAGGTGCTTCGTCGAGCAGGTTGGCGGGCTGGGCGTCATCGCGGATGTCGGCTGCGGCCCTGGACATGTCGCCGCCTATTTGCATGACTTGGGCGCGCCGGTCGTTGGGGTTGATCTCTCGCCAGAGATGGTGGCGCTTGCTCAGCAGCACTCACCGGAAATTGCTTTCGAGCAGGGGTCGATGCTCGCGCTGGCGGCGCCTGATGCGTCGTGGGGCGGCATCGTGGCGCTGTATTCGATCATTCATCTGCCGCCGGAGGAGCGTCCACGTGCGCTGGCAGAGTTCCACCGCGCGCTGCGTCCGGGCGGACTGCTCTTGCTGGCCTTTCACATCGGTGATGAACAACGCCATGTGGACGAATGGTGGGGGCAGGAGGTCTCGCTGGATACATGGTTTCTCCAGCCACGCGAGATAGAGACGCTGCTACGAGAAGCCGGATTCACCGTCGAGATGTCGCTGGTGCGCCAGCCGTACGCG